>DASQDO010000171.1:0-14123 GCA_035634135.1 Actinomycetota bacterium | reverse complement strand
CGGGGACCCGTGCCTCGTCGAGACGAGCGGCGGCAATGTGAGCGCGGACCACGTCGTCGTCGCGTCCCACTACAGGTTCCTCTACCGCTCGATGATGTTCCCGCGCGTCCACCCGTCGAGGTCGTACGCGATGGTCGGACCCGTCTCCGGCACGGTGCCGGAGGGGATGTATCTGAGCACCGAGCCGGCGTGGTCGGTCCGGCCGGTGCGCGTCGGCGACGAGACCCTCGTGCTGACGGGCGGTGCAGGTCACACCGTGGGGCAGCATTACGACACCGAGGCGCGGTACGAGGAGCTCGAGCGGTGGTCGCGCGAGAAGCTCGGGATGACCGAAGTGCGCTACCGGTGGTCGACGCAGGACGGCACGTCCGTCGACACGCTGCCCTACATCGGGCGGCTCACGCCGGTGTCGCGCCGCGCTTACACAGCCACCGCGTTCCGGAAGTGGGGCATGACGAACGGGACGCTTGCCGGGATGATCCTCGCCGACCTGATCACCGAGACACCGAACGAGTGGGCGTCTCTGTACGACCCGCACCGCGCGACGCTCAAGGCGTCGGCACCGAAGTTCGCGAAGGAGAACGTGAAGGTCGCGGGGCACTGGCTGCGCGACCGGCTGAGCCATCCGCAGTCCGGCGTGCCGGGCGACCTCGCTCCGGGTGAAGCCGCCGTCGTCGGGACCGCGCCGGGTCAGGTCGCGGCCTACCGCGACGATGCCGGGGAGCTCCACAAGGTGTCGGCGGTGTGCACGCACCTCGGGTGCATCGTGTCGTGGAACAACGCCGAAACGACCTGGGACTGCCCCTGCCACGGCTCGCGCTTCGACGTCGACGGGAAGGTGATCCAGGGCCCTGCGGTCAAGGACCTGGAGCCCAAGGACTAACCGTCTAGCAGGTCATCACGCGGACGAGGTCGGTCCCTCCGGGGCGTGCCGCCGCGCTTCCCGCGACGACCACGACGACGTCGCCCGCCACGACCGTCCCGGCCGCGAGCGCGACCCGCACGCCGACGTCGATGTCGTTCTTGCGCCGCTCGCCGGGGATGCCGGCGGCCCCTTCCGCAGACGCGGTCGCGTAATCCGCCGAGCCCAGCGGGACGACCCCCCAGGCGAGTGCCAGCATCGCCCTGGGGTGTGAATGCGGCGAGATCCCGACGACGGGCATAGGGGGTCGGAACGCCGCTACCTTCAGGGCCGTCGAGCCGGTCCTCGTGGGGCACAGGATCGCTGCAGCCTTCAGGTCCGTCGCCGCCTGGACGCCGGCATGGGCGGTAGCCCACGAGACGGGATCGTCGTCGTGGAGGTCGTCACTGGCAGGGGACTGATGTTCCCGATGCGATCGCTCGGCGGCCGTGATGATGCCGTCCATCACCTTCACGACCTCGACCGGCCGGTCCCCCACCGCGGTCTCCTCCGACAACATCAGCGCGTCGGTACCGTCGAGCACCGCGTTCGCCACGTCGGCCACCTCCGCACGCGTCGGCAGGGGCGCGCGCGTCATCGACTCGAGCATCTGGGTCGCCGTGATCACGGGCTTCCCGGCGCAGTTGCAGGCTTCGATGATCCGCTTCTGGAGCAACGGCAGCTCGGAGAGCGACGTCTGGATGCCCAGGTCACCGCGGGCGACCATCACCGCGTCGGCCTCGTCGACGATCGCCGCGAGGTTCTCGACTGCGGAGCGGGTCTCGATCTTCGCCACGAGCAGCGGCGGGTCTTCGTCGGGCAGCTCCGCGCGGACGCGTCGCAGGTCGTCTGCGTCGCGCACGAACGAGAGCCCGACCAGGTCGGCGCGCATCGCCACCGCGTCGCGCAAGGACCCGCGGTCCTTCTCGGTGAATGCCTCGATCCGTCCCTCGTGCTGCGGGAGGTGCATGCCCTTGCGCGATCGCAGAATCCCTCCGCGCACGACGTCCGTGCGGACGTCCGTCCCGTCGGCGGAGACGACCTCGAGGATGACCTCGCCGTCGGCGAGGAAGACCTGGTCGCCGCGCGTCACGATCTCGGGGAGGGCGGCCAGCGTCGTCGACCCGCGGCGGGCGTCGCCTTCGATCTGCTCCGTCGTGAGGTAGAGCGTCGCGCCGGGCTCGAGCACGACCTCGCCGCCGGCGATCGGCCCGGTCCTGATCTTGGGGCCGGGGAGGTCGGCGAGGACGGCGACGACCCGCCCGACGGCGGACGCCTCCTCGCGGGCGATCCGGGCAGCCTGGGCATGGGCCTCGGGGCTGGGGTGCGCGAGGTTGAGCCGGAGGACGTCGACGCCGGCACCGACGAGCTCGCGCAGGACCTCGCGGCTGCGGCTGGCGGGGCCGGCGGTAGCGACGATCTTCGCCCTTCGCATCATGGGAGGAAGCCTAGGCGGAGGTACGCTCGCGCCGTGGACGGGCGGAAGGCGGTGGCGGCGGGGCTGTTCGTGTTGGCGACGGCCGGGGGGTGCTCACCGTGGGGGCCGCTCTTCGTCGCCGGAGGGCTCGGGGGGTTCGCGTCCGAGGTCCGCTCCGTCGGGGCTCCGGAAACCGAACGTGTCCCGCGCCCCAAGCTCGACGAGGTCTTCCGCGACGGCCGCTATTCCTTCAGGCCTGCGCCGGCCGCCGTGAGACGAGCGACGGTCAGAACCATGGAGAAGGACCCTCTCGCCGAGACCTCGATCCAGAAGGTCGTCGTCAAAGCCGCCTCGGAGGCGTCCGGTGGAACCGAGCCCCTGGTGATCGGGATCGTCTGGACCCCCGCAGCCGCGCGGTCTCCCAACGGGTGGGAGGACTTTTTGACCGGATACACAGGCGACGGCGACGTGGAGCTGGCGCGCGGGAGACTGAGCGGGACGAACGTCGCTTACGCCGATCAACGTGCTGCCCGCGTCGTGCTCGTGGATTACTCCACCCGGGTCACGTTGATGATCATGGGGCCGCCGCGCGATCCACTGACCCCCCTGAAAGACGTGGCGCGTTACCTGCTCCGCAGCCGCTAGATACCGGTGATGCGGATGCCGCTGCGGTCGGTCTCGTAGCGGTGGTTGATCCCTATCAGCAGCGCGGTGATCGGCTCGACCAGGCGGGCGTTCTCGAGCGGGCCCGCGTCCACGAACCTCAGCCCGGGGATCGCCTCCACCAGCTCCTGCACTACCGGCTTCGCCGACTTCGGCCCGCACACGAGCACGTCACCCTCCATCTCGTAGTCGGGGTCGTTCAGCGCTACCGCCGCCAAGGAGTGGAACGCCGCGCACGTGCGCGTGCCCTTCGGGAGGAAGGCCGCGGCCTGTTGCGCAGCCGAGCCCTCCCACACACCGAGGGTGTGCGTGACCTTCGCGCCTACCGAGGCCGCCACGGGGACCGTCCCGTCGACCACCACGGAGTCGGGGCGCACGCTCTCGGCGATCGAGCGGTAGATGGCGGCCTGCCCGCCGAACGGGACCGTGACCATCACGAGCTCGGACGACGCGACCGCCGCGGAGTTCTCGGCCCCCGACACGTTCGCGTCCGGCACGAGCTCCTTCACACGTCCCGCCGCCTCCTCGGCCCGGCCCGCGTCGCGCGAGCCGATCACGACGTCGATGCCGGCGCGGGCCCAGCGGAAAGCGAGGCCGAAGCCTTCGTCGCCGGTGCCGCCGATGACGGCGACCTTGTCGACCGTCACAGCGATTTGGGCTCGTACTCGCCGAAGACTTCCCTCAGCACGTCCGAGACCTCGCCGAGCGTCGCGTACGCCGCCAGCGCCTCCCTCATCGGGTACAGGAGGTTGTCGTCGCCCCGTGCGGCTTCGCCGAGTGACTTCAGCGCCGCGTCGACGGCGGCCTGGTCGCGCTCGGCGCGCACCTTCTGCGTCCGCTCGACCTGCCGGCGTTCGAGCTCGGGGTCGAGCGAGTGGATCTCGACGTCCTCCTCGGACTCCGCTACGAACTTGTTCACGCCGACGACCACGCGGTCTCCGGACTCGATCCCCTGCGTAACGCGGTAGGCCGCGTCCTCGATCTCGTTCTTCATCCAGCCCGACTCGATCGCCTCGACGGCCCCGCCCATCGCGTCGATCCGTTCGAGGTACTCGGTCGCCAGGCCCTCGAGCTCGTCTGTCAGCGACTCGACGAACCACCCGCCCGCGAGCGGGTCGACGGTGTCCGCCACCCCGGCCTCGTAGCCGATGACCTGCTGGGTCCGCAGGGCGATCGTCGCGGCCTTCTCGCTCGGGAGCGCCAGCGCCTCGTCGAAGGAGTTCGTGTGCAGCGACTGAGTCCCGCCGAGCACCGCGGCGAGGGCCTCTAAAGCCGTCCGCACGATGTTGTTCTCGGGCTGCTGCGCGGTGAGCGTTGCGCCCCCGGTCTGCGTGTGGAAGCGCAGCATCAACGACTTCGGGTTCGTCGCGCCGAAACGCTCCTTCATGACCTTCGCCCACAGCCGCCGGGCGGCTCGGAACTTCGCCACCTCCTCGAAGAAGTTCATGTGGCACGCGAAGAAGAATGAGAGCCGCGGGGCGAAGTCGTCGACGTCGAGCCCGGCCTCGGTCGCCGCCTTCACGTACGCGATCCCGTCGGCGATCGTGAAGGCGATCTCCTGCGCGGCCGTGCATCCTGCCTCGCGCATGTGGTAGCCGGAGATCGAGATCGTGTTCCAGCGCGGGAGCCGGTCCCGGCAATAGGCGAACAGGTCGGTGATGATCCGCATCGAGGGCCGGGGCGGATAGATGTAGGTGCCGCGTGCCGCGTACTCCTTGAGGATGTCGTTCTGGGTCGTCCCCGTGATACGCGCAGGGTCGGCGCCCTGCTTCTCGGCGACGAGCTCGTAGAGGAGCAGCAGGATCGACGCCGTCGCGTTGATCGTCATCGAGGTCGAGACCTCGCCGAGCGGGATCTCCCGGAACAGCAGCTCCATGTCCGCCAGCGAGTCGATCGCGACCCCGACCCGGCCCACCTCGGCCTGCGCCTTCGGGTGGTCGGAGTCGTAGCCCATCTGCGTCGGGAGGTCGAACGCCACCGAGAGCCCGGTCTGGCCGGCGCGCAGGAGGTAGCGGAAGCGCTCGTTGGTCTCCTCGGCGCTCCCGAAGCCCGCGTACTGCCGCATCGTCCAGAGGCGGTCGCGGTACATGCCCTTGTAGACGCCCCGGGTGAAGGGCCATTCGCCGGGCGCGCCGAGCTCGGGCTCGGGGCCGCCGGGGCCGTACAGCGGCTGTATCTCGATGCCGGAATCGGTACGGCGTTCTTGGCTCACGTTGCAATGCTAGAGCCTCATTCGGACGGTTAGGATGCGGCCCCATGGCGACCGTGGAAGAGGTCTACAAGAAGCACAAGCCGAAGGCTTTCTCCGCCGACCGCCGGCCTTCGTCGTTCGAAGTGTGGTCCTGGTTCTTCATGCGGCTGTCCGGGATCGTGCTCCTGTTCCTCGTGCTGATCCACCTCTTCGTGATGCACATCGTCGACGAGGGCGTCGAGCGGGTGAACTTCGCATTCGTCGCCGAGCGCTGGGACAACGTCGGCTGGAAGACCTTCGACTGGACGATGCTGTTCCTGAGCCTGCTCCACGGCGTGAACGGCCTCCGGATCATCATCGAGGACTACGTCCACAACTCGGCGTGGAGGATCTCGATCAAGGGCGTCCTGTACGTGACCACCGTGATCCTCATGGTCATGGGAACCGCCGTGATCGTGACGTTCGACCCGAACGTGGGCGGCTGAGCGGGTGGCCCGCTTCCACAAGTACGACGCCGTCATAGTCGGAGCCGGGGGGGCCGGGCTGAGGGCCGCCCTCGAGGCCGGCAAGAGGTGCAAGACCGCCGTGGTCTCGAAGCTCTACCCGACGCGTTCGCACACGGGGGCCGCTCAGGGCGGGATGTGCGCGGCCCTCGCGAACGTCGAGGAGGACTCCTGGGAGTGGCACGCGTTCGACACCGTCAAGGGTTCGGACTTCCTCGCCGACCAGGACGCCGTCGACATCATGTGCAAGGAGGCCGTCGAGGCGGTGCTCGAGCTCGAGCGCATGGGCCTCCCCTTCAACCGCACCCCCGACGGCAAGATCGACCAGCGCCGGTTCGGCGGGCACACCCGCAATCACGGCGAGGCCGCCGTCAAGCGGGCCTGCTACGCCGCCGACCGCACCGGTCACATGATCCTCCAGACGCTCTACCAGCAGTGCAACAAGGAGGGCGTCGAGTTCTACGACGAGTTCTTCGTCCTCGACCTCATCATGGTCGACGGTTCGTGCGCGGGGATCGTCGCGTACGAGATCGCCACCGGCGAGATCCACGTCTTCCACGCCAAGTCCGTCCTGTTCGCCACCGGCGGCTTCGGCAAGATGTTCAAGATCACGTCGAACGCGCACACGCTGACCGGCGACGGGCCCGGCGTGGTCTTCGAGCAGGGCCTGCCGCTCGAGGACATGGAGTTCTTCCAGTTCCATCCCACGGGCCTGTACGGGCTCGGGATCCTTTTGTCCGAGGCGGCCCGCGGCGAGGGCGGCATCCTGCGCAACTCCGACGGCGAGCGCTTCATGGAGCGCTATGCGCCGACGATCAAGGACCTCGCGCCGCGCGACATGGTGTCGCGGGCCGAGTTCTTCGAGATCCAGGAGGGGCGGGGGGCCGGGCCAAAGAAGGACTACATCCTCCTCGACCTCACGCACCTCGACGCGGAGGTCATCGAGGCCAAGCTGCCGGACATCACCGAGTTCGCCCGTACGTACCTGAACGTCGAGCCGCTGACCGAAGGCGTCCCGATCGTGCCCACCGCTCACTACGCGATGGGCGGGATCCCGACGAACGTCAACGCCGAGGTGCTCTCGAACCACTGGGGCGACGTTGTCCCGGGCTTCTACGCGGCCGGTGAATGTGCGTGCGTGTCCGTGCACGGCGCGAACCGGCTGGGGACGAACTCGCTGCTCGACATCGTCGTGTTCGGGCGGCGCGGGGGCCTGAACATGGCCGAGTACGCCGCGGCGCACAAGCACCTCGACATCCCCGACGAGCCTCATCTGCGAGCCGAGCGCAAGCTCGCGTCGTTCTACGAGACCGGCGGCGTCGAGTCGACGGCGCACATCCGCAAGACGCTGCAGGACGACATGATGGACAACGCCTCGGTCGTGCGGACGGACGAGTCGCTCGGCAAGGCGCTCGCGAACATCCAGGCGCTCAAGAAGCGTTACGCCCAAGCCCCCGTACGGGACCGCGCGAAGGTCTACAACACCGAGGTCGTCGAGCACTTCGAGCTGGGCTTCCTGCTGGACATGGCCGAGGCGCTCGTGGTGTCGGCGCGGGCCCGGACCGAGAGCCGCGGCGGCCACTACCGCGAGGACCACAAGATGCGCGAGGACGACCACTGGATGAAGCACACGTTCGCGACACGTGCGTCCGACGGCGCGATCCGTCTGGACTACAAGGACGTCACGCTCGGTCGCTACGAGCCCGTCGAGAGGAAGTACTGATGGACGTCCGGCTGAAGATCCTGCGCTACAACCCCGAGACCGACTCGGCTCCGCACTTCGAGGAGTACACGGTGAAGGCCGAGCCGATGGACCGGCTGCTCGACTGCCTGCACGCGGTGAAGTGGTACCACGACTCGTCTCTGGCGCTGCGGCGCTCGTGCGCGCACGGGATCTGCGGCTCCGACGCGATGGTGATCAACGGCGTGAACGCGCTGGCGTGCAAGCTGCTCGTGAAGAACCTCAAGCAGCCGATCACGGTCGAGCCGATTCGCGGCCTCCCGGTCAAGCGCGACCTCATCGTCGACATGGAGCCGTTCTTCAAGGGATACCGGGCGGTCAAGCCGTGGCTGATCACCGACGACGAGGAGAAGGACGAGGCGCGCGAGCGCATCCAGTCGCCCGAGGACCGCGCCCGCTACGACGACACGACGAAGTGCATCCTCTGCGCGGCGTGCACGACGTCGTGCCCGATCTTCTGGTCGGACGAGGAGTACGTGGGCCCGGCGGCGATAGTGAACGCGCACCGTTTCATATTCGACTCGCGCGATCGCGGGGGCCGGGAGCGGCTCGAGATCCTGAGCCGCAAGGACGGCGCCTTCAAGTGCCGGACGGCGTTCAACTGCACGGAGGCCTGCCCTCGCGGGATCAAGGTGACGAAGGCGATCCAAGAGGTGAAGCGGGCATCGCTGTTCCAGTCCCTGTAGGGGCCGGGGTGCGGCAGACACGGCAGACATGACAGCCGTGTCTGACATGTCTGACACCTCTCGGGAAGGTGGGTATCCGCTCCGACCGTTGGGTCGCTACCTGATCTAACCTCGGGCCATGCGCCGCTTCCGCCGCGTCCTGCTCCTCGTCTCGGGCGTGCTTCTCGTGCTGCTCGCCTATCCGGTCTGGCTCGCGTGGCGCATCTGGGACCAGTCCCACAACGACGAGGTCCGGGCCGCCGACGCGATCGTCGTCCTGGGGGCCGCGCAGTACGACGGGCGGCCGTCGCCGGTGCTCAAGGCGCGGCTCGACCATGCGCTCTACCTCTACGAGGAGGACCTCTCGCCGACCCTCATCGTCACCGGGGGCAAGCGGGAGGGCGATCGCTTCGCCGAGGCCGAGGTCGGCGCGATGTATCTCGAGGACGAGGGCGTGCCGCCCGAGGCGATCCTGGCCGAAGAACAGGGGACGACGACGCTCGAGAGCCTCGAGCAGGTCCACGAGCTGTCGCGGGAGGAGGGCATCGACACCGTGCTCCTCGTGTCGGACCCCCTGCACTCGGAGCGCGTGAAGACGATGGCGCAGGACCTGGGCTTCGAGGAGGCGTGGGCGAGCCCTGCGTCGTACGTCGAGCTGAACCGCACGCGTCGCACGAAGGCGCAGGAGCTGCTGCACGAGATCGCGTCGCTGGCGGCGTACGAGCTGCTGAACCGCTAGGAGGGGGCCGGCCGGGCGGTGTAGAGCGTCGTCCGGCCGCTGAGGCCGCGGATCTTCACCGCCCGGCGGCTCGTGAAGTCGACGGACTTCAGGCGGCGTTCGGCGAGCTCCTTCGCTGCCTCCGAGACCACGACCCGGTCCGGCTTGCAGTGGTCGAGGAGACGCGCCGCCAGGTTGACGTCGTGGCCCAGCAGGTCGTCGCCGGTGATCAACGGCTCGCCCGCGTGGACGGCAATCCTCAGCTTCACTTCGAAGGCCGGGTCGTTCGCGCGCTCCCGGCCGACGGCGTCGCGCAGCGCCAGCGCACCCCGGACCGCCTGCGAAGCCGAGGGGAACGCCAGCAGGAAGCCGTCGCCGAGCTGCTTCACGATCTCGCCCTTCGTCCGGACGAGCTCGCGTTCGACGATGCGCTCCAGTCGCGTGAGGACTTCGATCGCTCCCCTGTCGCCGAGCCTCTCGGTCATCGTCGTGAAACCCGCGACGTCGGCGAAGACGATCCCGACGGTCGACCCCGTCGCGATGTTCGCCAGGCGGCGGGCCGACTCGTCGTCCTCGGCCGCGAGGCCGGCGAGGAGCTGCGCGCTCTTGAGGCCGAGCCGCTTGATCCGAGAGGGCCGCTTGCGGAGGGCGTCGGCGATGATCGGCTCGAGGGCCTCGGCGGCCTGCAGGACGGTCGCGACGCGGCCCTCGTCGTCGATGCGCTCGCGTAGCGAGCCCTTGACCTTGGGGACGAGGTCGGGGTCCCGCCGCAGCGCGGCGATCAGAGCGTCGCGGACCTTCACGGAGGACACGTTACTCACGGGATGTAACGGGAAGGTTTCGAGTAACGACCGAGACCACCGCGTGTCACACTCTTGTCGTGGACGAAAGAGAGTTCGCGACACTCCTCCAGCTCATCCACGACCGTCTGCGCGAGGAAGGTTTCGCCGACCTCAGCGCTGGGCTACTCGCTCAGACCGCTCTCGACGAGGATCGCCCCTCCGGGCATGTCCTGAGGCATCTGCGGTTGCTCCGGGACGAGTGGTCGCTACGATCGCGGACGTCGGTGATGGCCGTCATGGGCTACATGAACGAAGTCGTCCGCCCGGCTTCGCGGGAAGTCATCCGCAGCCCCCACATCGCGCTCGGCGAGCTCGAGGCCGGCTTCTACGAGAACGAGAGTGTCGACATGATGGAGGCGCCAGACTTGGGCGACGTCATTGCAGCTCTGGACCGCCTCATTGGAGATCTCGCCGAAGACCGAGAAACCTGGGATTAGCGGTGGACCTCGCGGAAGCGCGCCAGCGCATAGAACGAATCTTCGACGGCTACAGGCGGGGGGTCCGGACTGGGCATCCCCTCATGGCTTCGTCATTTGGCGCGGGCAAGGTCTACGAGGCGTGGGTTCTCGTCGACGTGCTGGCTCGACTTCGGCGGGAAGGATATTTGGTTCGGCTCGTTAGCAGTCAGCGAGCGGTTCTAAAGACCTCGCCGGGACCGATCAATCGGAGCTATCCGTATTTCGAGGCACGGCACCCGCATGGTCGGACTCTCGAAGTTTGGACGGACGTGGAATTCCTCACTCTGAGTCACGACGTCCGCGGAGCGTCGGGTCCGCCTGCTCGAGCGGACTTCCACGAGCTCGACATCGTCGTCGTTCCGGAGGGCGAACACGGCCGACCTCCGCACGACCAGGTATTGATAGGCGTCGAGTGCAAGAGTGGTCTTCTTGGAAAGGACGTACTTCGACAGGTGTTGGGAGTGCGTCGAGAGATGAGCCTCTTGGTTCCCCCAATTCCGACAAGCTTTCGCCGATGGCCTCGGCGAGATGTGCCGGCCAACCCTCCGTCGTGCCTGTTGGTGTACGCAAGCGACGACAACATAGTTTCGCTAGAACCGCCTCACGATGTCTTCGGCATCGACTTCGTGTACCACTCCGCACCGTAGAAGGGTTCGATCCTAGAGGGGCTTCCTTGTCACACGACGCTCGCCATGCGGCCGGATGGGGCACAGAAAGGTGCTGACCGCGCCTAGCGCACGATCAGGCGCAGCGTCCCGCAGATCTCGAAGGTCGCCGGGGTCTTCAGGCCCAGCAGCTCGCCGTCGACGTTCAGCTCTATCGGCGGGTCCGCCTCGATCGTGACGCGGGGGCCGCGGGTCGTGCGCACCTCGTCCAGGTCCCCGTGCTCACCGGACCGGACCTTCGCCAGGACCTTGACGGCCGACACGACGTTGGGCGCCGCCAGGGCGCAGGCGTCGAGCGACCCGTCGGACGGGTCGGCGTCGGGCCACACCGGGATCCCGCCCCCGCACGTCCTTCCGTTGCCGACGCCGGCGGCTACGCAGCCGTCCAGCTCGATCCCGTTGACCACGACCTTCGAGCGACGGAGGTCCGCTGCGGCCTTTGCCCCACCGACCCAGAACGCCAGGGGGCCCAGACGCTCTTTCGTGTCCTCGTCGATCGCCTCGTTCACCTGGACCGGGAAGCCACCCATGCACGCGTTGACGAACAAGCGATTGACTCCGGGCCCGCTCGCGCGGGCCACGTCGATCTCCCGCTCCGACCCGGAGACGACGAGGCGTGCGGCCTCCGCGGGGTCGGCCGGGATCCCCGCCGTGCGTGCGAAGTCGTTGCCGGTCCCCACCGGGACCAGGCCGAACCGGAGCTCGCCGAGCCGCGCCTCCAGCTCGTTCACCGCGTGGTTCAGCGAGCCGTCCCCACCGGCTACGACGACGACGTCCGCGCCGGCCGCTGCCTCCACCAGGTCACCCTTGCCGGGCTCGAACCACTGCGCGTCGGGGATCTCGGCATCGACGGCAGCCCGGACGTCTTCGGAGAAGCCGCTCGACGCGGGGTTGCCGATTACGAGGTAGCGCACTAACGCAGCGACTCGAAGTGTTTGACGATGTGCGGCACGACGTCGACCGTCGACGGCCTTAGCGGCGGGTCGTCCAGCGTCGACAGGAACGGCACGAGCGAGTCCTGCGCGTGGAGCGAAGCGTGGTCCCCACCGCCGCGATGGTTCCCGCCGGCGAGGTCGTTGTACTCGTAGGTCAGCTTCGGCGTGACGACGACGTCGCCCATGCGGTCGAGCCGGAGGGCGCACATGATCCGCCACAGCGCGAGGGGGTACTCCGGCGTCCGGATGCCGTCTTCCTCGACGACGCCGCCGACGGCCTCGAGGTCGCCCTCGTACTCCCACTTGTTCCCGCGCTCGTCGACGACCGCGCCGTAGCCCTGCGCCTCGCGGAACGTCAGGCTCCCGCGGTTGGTCTCGACGTGGCAGGTCTCGCCGTCGACCCACATGACCTGGTCGGTGCCCGGATGCTCGAGAAGAGCGGTTACGACGGGCCGGCGAAGCGCGTCCTTGCGCGCCTCGTTCAGATACACGAAACCGACGCGGCCGTTGCCGGCGGTCGCGACGTCGGAGTCGCCGAAACGCTCCTTGCCGCGGCCCGGCGTGACCTGGCTGAACCCGTCGAGGATCTCGCCGAGGTCGCAGACGTGGTCGTCGGCGTCGGCGATCGGGCTCTGCGAGTGGTCCGACGTCACGACGAAGCCGACCTCCTCCGCGGTCCGTTCCCACGAGCCGAGCGACTCCAGCACGTACGCGAGATGCTCGTCCGCGGCCTCGAGGCTGTCGATCTGGCTCGAAGGGCCGTGTTTGTGCGACATGTGGTCGTTCTCGTGCAGGTAGAACAGGATCATGTCGGCCGCGTTCTTCTCCAGGAGCTCGCGCGTGACGCATGCGGCCCACCCGTCGGTCGCGTGGATGCGGTGCTCGATCTTGCGGCCCTTCGGGAACTTCTGACAGCCTCCCGCGGGACCGCTCACGACGTCGGCGAAGTAATGCTCCTTCGGGCCCGGGATCGTCTCGGGGAGGTGGCGGCGGAACAACAGCTTCTGCCACAGGTTCGTCTCGAGCTCGTGCTCGAACGGCCCCCGGAACAGCATGAAGTTGATCGACGCGGTCGTGAGGCCTCGGTCGTGGAGCTGCTCGTGGATCGTCCGGACCTCGGGGCTCAGATGGTGCGAGTTGAGGTTCTCGATGACGTCTCGCACGATCTGCGACATGCCCTCGACCACCGCCGCGCGAGGGCTCTGCCCGTAGTTCACGAATCGCTGCGCGTCCCGGTCGTACCAGCACATGCCCGGGATGCGGTGACGGGCCGGCGTCTCGCCCGTCACGAGCGAAGCGGTCGCACACGGCGTGATCGTCGGGAAGACCGCGACCGAGTCGCGGACGTACCGGGCGCGGTCTCTCAGGAACGAGAAAGCGGGGGCCCGGCCGGACGCGATCGCCTGCTCGAACGCAGTCGTGCTCATCCCGTCGACGACGACGTAGACGACTCGTCTCTTGACCGGCATGTACGGGTCTTTCCCCGCACGCACCGCATCTAATCCCTTACGGAGCGTGATTGCTTGCTCAGGCAGCCGAGTCGATCACCGGCAGGGTCGTCGGGCCGTCGGAGCCACCGTCCGGCTCGACGGTGACCGCGGCCCGGTCGTAGCCCTCGAGGCTCGTCCGCGTCTCGAGCACCGCGATCCCGCCCGAGACGTCGAACGTCCCCGCGCTCGTCGGGTCGCACGTCTCGATGACCTCGGGATCGGTGCACTCCATCAACCAGAGCTGATACGTGTGCCGCTCGGGGGCCTCGTCGAGGCCGGTCGCGAAGAGCGTCGCTCCGTCGGCCGTGGGGACCATCCGCGCGACGGCCCCGCCCGCTCCGGCGAGCCTCATGCCCTCGCCGTGGACGAGCGGTGGCACCGCGTCTTCGTAGCGGCGCACCTGCGCACGCTGCGCGAGGAACGCGCCCGCCAGGACGATCGTGGCGACGACGGAGGCCGCGGCCACGCCGGCCAAGACCTTCCTCCAGCGGAACCATCCGTCGACGCGGGAGGGGGCGGCGGCGCGCTCCGGCCGTTCGCTCGCGACCCGGGCGACGACGGCGTCCGCGAAACCGGCGGGAAGGGGAGCCTCTTCGACCGCGAGAGCCAGGGCCGCGGCGGGGGCCGAGAAGCCCTCCGCCTCGCGCATGCACTCGTCGCAGCCCATGATGTGCGAGCGGACCTCGCGCTCCTCGTCGGGCGTCACCGCACCGAGCACGTAGGGCGCGATCAGCGACTTCATCTCGTCGTGCGTCACGACCATCCCCCGCTCTCCTGTGTCGGGGCCAGAGCCTCGCGCAAACGGATCAAGCCGTCACGCAGCCGGGTCTTCGCGGTGCCTTCGGGGATCTCGAGCTCCTGCGCGACCTCGCGGTACGTTCGGCCCCCGAAATACGCGAGCACGATCGCTTCCCGTTGCACTTCGCTGAGCTTC
>DASQDO010000170.1:0-3316 GCA_035634135.1 Actinomycetota bacterium | reverse complement strand
GACCGAAGAGTTGGCCGTCGAGCCGTCCGACACCGCGGGGAGCCTCGGCGAACGGATGGCGGAGCTCGGCGCTCCTCTGCTCGTGGACACGATCACGCGCTACGCCTCGGGCGAGCTCCAGCCCGTCGAGCAGGACGACGCGCTCGCGACCTACGCGCCGAAGATCACGACGGAAGAGGCGCGCGTCGACTGGAAGCAGCCTGCGGAACGGATCTCGAACCTCGTGCGCGGCCTCAACCCTGCCCCCGGCGCGTGGACCGAGCTCGACGGGAAGCGATTGAAGGTCTGGGAGGTACGGCACGCCCCCACGGCCCTCGAACCCGGTGCCCTGGAGATGCTCGGGTCCGCGCTGCTGGCCGGCACCTCCCACACGGCGGTCGAGCTCGCCGACGTGCAGCTCGCCGGCAAGAAGAGGATGAGCGGCGGAGAGCTCGCCCGCGGCCTCCGCCTCACCCCCGAGTCGAGGCTCTCGTGAAGCGCGTCCAGATAGCGCCCTCGATCCTCACCGCGGACTTCGGGCGGATCACCGAGGAGGTCTCCTCGGTCGCGCCGGTGGTCGACTGGTTCCACCTGGACGTCATGGACGGCCACTACGTCGACAACCTCACGTTCGGAGCCTCGACCGTGGCCGCCATCGACCGGGCCGTCGACACACCGCTGCACGTCCACCTGATGATCGAGAACCCCGCGAAGTTCGCGCCCGTGTTCGCCGAAGCCGGGGCGGACCGGATCTCCTTCCATCCCGAGGTCGTGGACGACCCGGCCGCCGTGGTCGACCTGATCCGGGAGGCGGGGGCCGAGGCGGGCGTGGCCGTCCACCCCGACAGCGACCTCGGCTGGGCAAAACGACTCTTGGATGGTGTCGCAGTTGTCCTTATGATGACGGTACGTCCCGGTTTCGGAGGTCAGAAGTTCCTCGCTGAGGTGGTTCCGAAGATCGCCGAAGCGCGAAAGCTGGTGGACCAGGCGGGCGCACGTGCCGATATAGAGGTGGACGGGGGCGTCAACCTCGAGACCATCGCGCAGCCCGTGGGGGCCGGGGCAGACGTGCTCGTCACGGGCAGCGCGGTCTACGACGGCCGCGATCCCGTTGCGGCCGCCATACGTATTAGAGAGAGATTGGACATGCTGGCGAAGGAAGGGGACCGATGATCGCCCGGCGCGAGCTAGTGCTCGTGGCCGACGACGACCAGGACATCGTCCGGTTCGTCGAGGTCAACCTCCGGCTGGAGGGTTACGAGGTCGCGACCGCTCACGACGGCGAGCAGGCTCTCCAGGGCGCGTACGACCTCATGCCCGACCTCGTCCTGCTCGACGTCATGATGCCGAAGATCGACGGCTTCGAGGTGTGCCAGCGGCTGCGCGGCGACGCCCGGACCAAGCACATGTCCGTGATCATGCTGACGGCGAAGTCGCTGTCGGCCGACAAGGTCGTCGGCCTCACGGCCGGCGCCGACGACTACATGATCAAGCCGTTCGACCCGATGGAGCTCGTAGCGCGCGTGAAGTCTGCGCTTCGTCGTTCGCGCGAGATGCGCGCGGTGAACCCACTGACGCAGCTCCCCGGAAACGTCCAGGTCCAGGAGGAGGTCGCGAAGCGTGTCGCGCTCGGTGCGCCGTTCGCGCTCATGTACATCGACCTCGACAACTTCAAGGCGTTCAACGACTACTACGGCTTCCTGCGCGGGGACGAGGCGATCAAGCTCCTGACGAAGTGCGCGAGCGACGCGCTCGCCAAGCACGGCGGTCCCGGGTGCTTCCTCGGCCACGTCGGCGGTGACGACTTCGTGGCGATCACTATCCCCGACGTCGCAGAGCTTGCGGCGAAGGAGATCATCGAGTGCTGGGACGACAAGATCGCCGAGCTCTACGACCCCGACGACCTCGGCCGCGGCTTCATCGAGGTGAAGGACCGCCAGGACCAGATGCACCGCTACGGCCCGACGACGGTCTCGATCGGCATAGCGACGAACACGCGGCGGCCGATCAACAGCCACTGGGAAGCATCCGAGATCGCGGCCGAGATGAAGCAGTTCGCGAAGCGGGACCCGCGCTCGAGCTACGCGATAGACCGCCGCCGCGACGAAGACGGCGACCCGACGCCCGAGGCAGCTCGGACGAACACAGGCTCGAGGGCCTAGCGCCCTTTGCGGGGGCCGGCCCTATACTCGGTTCGTTAGGTCGAACCTCTTCGGGGCAGGGTGTGATTCCCGACCGGCGGTGAGAGTCCGCGACCCCGGCGCAGCCGCATGAACGGCGCTCCGGGTTGACCCGGTGGAATTCCGGGACCGACGGTAATAGTCCGGATGGGAGAAGAGGCGACGGAGCGTTCGCGCGCTCCCGCACCCTACGTGCGGGGCCGTCGTCGCTGCGCCGTCGTCCCCGGAGGATGAAGGGAGACGCGTGCGCGACGACGAGAGGTACATGGCCCGGGCCCTCGAGCTCGCGTCGACGCCCGCCTTCGCGTCGCCCAACCCCCGCGTAGGGGCCGTCGTCGTCCGGGACGGAGCCGTCCTCGGCGAGGGCGCACACGAGGGCCCCGGCACTCCGCACGCGGAAGCCCTTGCGCTGAGCGGCATCGACGCCCGCGGCGCGACCGTCTACGTCTCGCTCGAGCCCTGCAACCATCACGGCCGCATGCCGCCGTGTGCACCGGCGCTGGCGGAGGCCGGGGTGGCGCGGGTCGTCGCCGCGATGGAGGACCCCGATCCCCGCGTCGCCGGGTCCGGCTTCGAGGTGCTGCGAGCCGCAGGCATCGACGTGGAAGTCGGCCTTCTAAGGGACCGCGCCGAACGCCTGAACCGCGCCTACCTCCACCACCGCCGCACGGGCCGAGCCTTCGTCTCGTTGAAGCTCGCGCTCACGCTCGACGGTCGCATGACCGCGGCGGACGGGTCGTCGCAGTGGATCACCGGCCCCGAGGCGCGTCGCATCGTCCACGCCCGCCGCGTCGAGTGCGACGCCGTCATGGTCGGCGCAGGCACCGTGCTCGCGGATGACCCGCAGCTCACTGCTCGCGACGTCCCCGCCCCCCGCCAGCCCTTGCGTGTGATCGTCGACGCCGCGGGTCGAGTGCCCGCGAGCGCGGCTGCGCTCGGCGACGGGAGCGTCGTCGCCACGACAGCGGCCGCCCCCCACGAGACCCAGATCGCGTGGAAGGAGACGGGGGCCGAGGTCCTGGTGCTTCCGGAAGAGAGCGGAGGCGTCGACCTCGGCGCCCTCCTCGACGCCCTCGGCTCCCGCAACGTCGTCGAGGTCCTATGCGAAGGGGGGCCGCGCCTCGCGTCGAGCCTCGTCCGGGACGACCTCGTCGGAC
>DASQDO010000169.1:0-4037 GCA_035634135.1 Actinomycetota bacterium | reverse complement strand
GATTTCGACATGCCGGGCGGGTCGGGACTCGACCTCCTGCAGCACGTCCAGGCGAGGTGTCCGGACACCGGGACGATCATGCTCACCGGCAAGGGGAGCCGCGAGGTCGGCGAGGCCGCCGTCCGCGTGGGGGTCTACGGGTACCTGAGGAAGCCGCTCGACGTCGAGGAGATGCTCGTCTGCGTGTTCAACGCGCTGACCCGCCGGCAGCTCACGATCGACAACAGGAATCACCACCTGCGCCTCGAGGAGCTCGTCGCGGCGCGCACCTCCGAGCTGTGGCAGTCGACGCTCCAGCTCGAGCGCAGCCATCAGGCCCTGCGCGAGTCGCGACGCGAGACGATCCACCGGTTGGTGCTCGCCAGTGAGCTGCACGACGACGAGACCGGGGCGCACGTCCGCAGGATGAGCCTGTACTGCCGGCTTCTGGTCGCGCACGCGACCGGCGACGACGAGCGTGCCGAGGACGTCGAGCTGGCGAGCATGATGCACGACGTCGGCAAGATCGGCATCCCGGACCGGATCCTGCGGAAGAACGGGAAGCTGACGGCCGACGAGCTCGAGGAGATGAAGCGCCACGCCGTCATCGGGCACAACCTCCTCGCGGCCTCGGAGTCCCCGCTCCTCGACCTGGGGGCGACGATTGCGCTGACCCACCACGAGTGGTTCGACGGCTCGGGATACCCACACGGTCTCGCCGGGGCTGCGATCCCGCTCGAGGGCCGCGTCGCGGCGGTGGCCGACGTGTTCGACGCCCTGACCACTCACCGGGTGTACCGGAAGGCTTTCGACCTCCAGGACGCGGTCGACATAATGCGGGCCGAGCGGGGGACGCACTTCGACCCCGACCTGCTCGACCTCTTCCTCGATCTGCTGCCGGACGTGCTCCGCATCAAAGGAGCCGCAGCGGAGCCCGCGTGACCTGACATATCCTGGCTTAACCGAGGTATTATCGTCACGTCACTCGGTCCTCAAGTGACCCCTGCGGCGGTTCGAGCAAGCCTACTGGCGAAGGAGGCTGGCTTTGGCGGCACGCGGCAACACGACGACGGCGCCTTCTCTCAAGGTCGTCGGCACGTACCTGGTGGTCTCGGTGAGCTGGATCGCATTGTCGGACCAGCTCGTCACACGGCTCGCGTCGGGGCGGGACCAGCTGACGTTCCTGCAGACGGTCAAGGGCTGGGCGTTCGTCGGCCTGAGCGCGCTCGGCCTCTACGTCCTCGTGTCGCGAGCGCTGCGGTCGGCAGCCGACGCGGCGTCCGACATCCTGCAGCGTGAGGCGCAGATCGACCTCGTCCTGGGACAGATCCCCGCGAACATCTGGACGACGGACGAGCGGCTACGGATCACGTCCCTCCGAGGCCGCGGTGTCCTCGGGCCCCTGAGAGGGACGAGGACGCAACCGCTGGAGGCGAGTCAAGTCGTCGGCACGACCGTGTACGAGCGGTTCGGTACGGAAGACCCGGCGGCGCCGCCGGTCGGCGCTCACCTCCGCGCTCTCGAAGGGCACGAGACCGAGTACACCGTCGACTGGGAGGGCCGGACCAGCGGCTCGGTGGTCACGCCTCTGCGCGACCCCGAGGGGAACTCGATCGGCTGCCTCGGCTTCTCGATCGACGTGACCGATCAGGTCGAGATAGAGCGCGAGCGGCTTCGCTCGCTCTCCCGCCTCGAACGCGCGAACACCCGTGCAGGCCGTCTGCTGCAGCATCTCGTACGGGCCGAAGGCGAGGAACGGAAGCGCATCGCGGTCGGCATCCACGACGACTCCATCCAGGCCATGACGTCGGCGGGCATGGCGCTCGACCTGTTGGTAGCACGCCTTCCGGCCAGCTCGGACGCCGACCTCGCCCGGCGCGCCCGGGACCTGGTGCGCGACTCGATGCGGCGCCTGCGGAGCCTGGTGTTCGAGCTCCGGCCGATGGAGCTCGACCGCTCCGGCCTGGCCCCCTCGATCCTCCTCCTGCTGCAGCAGACCGCGGCGGAGTCACGAGTGCGGTTCGACTTCTCGGACGAGACCTCCGCGCCGCTCGACCCCGACGTCGCGTTCCTCGTCTACCGGATCGTGCAGGAGGCCCTGGCGAACGTCCGCAAACACGCTCGCGCGACGCTCGTGACGGTCACGCTGTCGGAGGCGGACGGGGGGATCCTGACGGTCGTCAAGGACGACGGCGTCGGTTTCGACTCCTCCGGCGACCTGCCTCCCGACCACTTCGGCCTGCGCGACATGTCGGAGCGCGCCGAGATCGCGGAGGGGTGGTGCCGCATCGAGAGCACCCCTTCGGAGGGGACCGTGGTCGAGGCATGGGTCCCGCGCGCGGTCGCCGTCACCGAGGAGGTGGGCCGTGTCCGGTCATGACGCCGCTCCGGTCCGCGTCCTGCTGGTCGACGACCACGACGTCGTGCTGCACGGCCTCGCAGAGTTCTTCGACCACGAGCCGGGCGTCGCCGTCGCCGGCCGCGCCCGGACGGGCGAAGACGCGCTGGCCCTCCTGGCGTCGACGGCCGCAGACGTCGCGTTGATCGACCTCCGGCTCCCCTCGATGGACGGGATAGCGCTGTGCCGCGAGATCCGCCAGGCCTTCCCGGCGACCCGCTGCCTCATCCTCACGTCGTTCGGCGACGAGGACTCGGTCATCGAAGCGATGGCTTGCGGCGCGTCCGGGTTCGTGTTGAAGGAGTCACCCCTCGAAGAGGTGGCGCGCGCCGTGAAGAAGGTGGCCGGCGGCGAGTCCCCGATCGACCCCTCCCTGACCGCGCAGGTGTTCGCACGGCTGCGGTCCGGCCCGAAGGCCCACAAGCTCGAGCTGCTCACCGCCCAGGAGCGCAGGATCCTCGAGCTCGTCTCGGAGGGGCTCAGCAACAAGCAGATCGCGGAGCGCCTGTTCCTGGCCGACCAGACGGTGAAGAACTACGTCTCGAGCATCCTGTCGAAGCTCGAGGTGCAGGGCCGGACCCAGGCCGCGGTGTTCCTGCTCCAGCGGGGGGCCCCACCCCCCTGATCGGGGTCTCGCGCAGTACCTCGGTACCGCGCGAACTCGGTACGAGTCGTCCTCCGCGGTCGGGACTTCACGCTCTGTCACCGCGCCGCTCCTTCCGTCACCGTAGACCGCAGTCCCGATCAAAGGAGCGCAAGTGCATCCCCAACCCGAGCTCGTCGCCGAGGCGGACCCAGTGACCGCCGCGGCTTCCGTCCTTCTCTGCGACGATGCCGCCGACATCCGCGCCCTCCTCGATGCCGCCATCGCGGACCATCCCGACATGGAGGTCGTCGGCGAGGCCGCCACCGGGCTCGAGGCCATAGAGCAGGCGAGGCTGCTGCAGCCGGACGTGGTGGTGCTCGACCTGTCGATGCCGGTCATGGACGGTTTCGAAGCACTCCCCCGCATCCTGTCGGTGGCCCCCCAAGCGAAGGTAGTCGCGTTCTCCGGCCGCACCGCCGCAGAGGCCGAGGCGTCGGCGGTCGCAGCCGGGGCGACGTCGTACATCCCGAAGGGGGCCCGCGTCGAGGAGATCGTCGCGGCGCTCCGGGACGCGGCCGGCCTCCCGCCGCACGCCGCCGTCCGCTCGGTCACCCGCGACCAGGAGCTGCGACTCTTCTCGTTCTCGCTGGACCTCCTGTGCATCGCGGACCAGGACGGCTACTTCCGGCACCTCAGCCCGAGCTGGGAGCGAACGCTGGGGTGGAGCGTCGAGGAGCTGAAGACGCGACCGTTCCTGGAGTTCGTCCACCCCCACGACGTCGCGTCGACCCAATCCGAGATGGCGCGGCTGCTCGAGGGCCAGGACACCGTGGGCTTCGAGAACCGCTACGCGTCCCGCAACGGGCCCTATCGCTGGCTCTCGTGGCGCGCGACGCCGACGCCGGAAGGCCTCATCTACGCCTCCGCCCGTGACGTGACCGAGGAGAAGCGCGCGGCCGCCAGCCGCGACACGCTCGCGACGATCGTGGAGTGGTCGTTCGACGCGCTCGTCGGCGTCGTCCTGGAAGTGACGAGCACCATCGGGAACGCCGCGGCAGAGACCCTCTACGGGCG
>DASQDO010000168.1:0-12226 GCA_035634135.1 Actinomycetota bacterium | reverse complement strand
GTGCCGCCGGCGATCCACAGCTCGATGCGGTCCTCGACCGCGAGCCCGCTCGACTTCCGCAGGTCCTGCACCGCGCGCACGACCTCACGCGCGGCCCCCTCGGCCGCGAGCTCCGGCGTCACGTCGAGGTCCAGCGCGACCCCGTAGGGCCCGTCCTGCGCGAGCGAGAACCCCTCGCGCCCGGCGACCCTGACGTCGAGCTCGTCGCGCGTCAGCGCCACGTGCTCGCCGCCCACCTCGACCGTCGCGGAGCCGTCCCTCTCGAGCGCGCCGACGAGCTCGTACGCGTCGACGCGGGAGAGAGCGGCCGCGACGTCCTTCACCTGCTTGCCGAAGCGGGGGCCGAGCGCCTTGAAGTTCGGCTTGACCGTGTAGGTGACGAGCTCGGCGAGCCCGCGGGCGACCTCGATCTCCTTCACGTTGAGCTCCTCGGCGAGCAGCCCCTCGAGCTCGGCGAGGTCGCCGGCCTCGGCCGCGGGCAGGACGACGATCGCCTTCGCGAGCGGCTGGCGCACCTTGACCTTCGCCTCGGTCCGCGCTGACCTCCCCGCGGTCACGAGCCGGCGCACGAGCTGCATCCTCCGGCGGAGGTCGTCGTCGGCGCGGAAGCCGTCGGGCTCGGGCCAGTCGGAGAGGTGGACCGAGTCCTCACCGGTCAGGTTCGTGTAGATCTCGTCGGCGACGAACGGCGTGTAGGGGGCCGCGAGCTTCGCGACGGTGACGAGGCACTCGTGCAGCGTCAGGAACGCGGTCTTCGTGTCCTCGTCCGACGCCGACCGCCAGAAGCGACGCCGGCTCCGGCGCACGTACCAGTTCGAGAGGTCGTCGACGAACCGGTCGAGGCGCCGGCCCCCGCGCGTGCAGTCGAAAGTCTCGAGCGACTCGGTCACCTCGCGAACGGTGTCGTCGAGCTCGGCGAGGATCCAGCGGTCGATGCGGGGCCGGTCGGTCACCGGCTGGTGCTCGGACGGGTCGAAGCCCTCCAGGGACGCGTACGTCACCCAGAACGAGTACGTGTTCCACAGCGTCAGCAGGTACTTGCGCAGCGTCTCCTCGATCAGCTCGACCGAGACGCGGCGTGCCGACCACGGCGAGCCCGACGTCAGCAGGTACCAGCGCAGCGCGTCGGCCCCCTGCGCGTCGAGCACCAGCCACGGGTCGATGACGTTGCCGAGAGACTTCGACATCTTGCGCCCCTGCGCGTCGACGATGTGGCCGAGGACGACGACGTTGCGGTACGAGTTCCCGCCGCGCACGAGCGTCGCGACCGCGAGCAGCGAGTAGAACCACCCGCGCGTCTGGTCGATCGCCTCGCAGATGAAGTCCGCGGGGAAGCGCGCCTCGAACACGTCTTCGTTCTCGAACGGGTAGTGCCACTGGGCGAACGGCATCGAGCCGGAGTCGAACCACGCGTCGATCACACTCTTCACGCGGCGCGCCTCCGCATGGCACTCGGGGCAAGTGATCGTGACCTCGTCTACGTAGGGACGGTGCGGGTCGAGGTCGGAGAGGTCGCGTCCGGCGTGCTCGGCGAGCTCCGCGATCGAGCCCACGCACGTCGCGTGGTTCGCCTCGCAGCGCCACACCGGCAGAGGCGTGCCCCAGTAGCGGTCGCGCGACAGCGACCAGTCGACGTTGTTCGCGAGCCAGTCGCCGAAGCGGCCGTGCTTGATCGTGGGCGGTTGCCAGTTCGTGTCCTCGTTGCTCGCCTGGAGGTCGCCGCGGATCTGCGACGTCCGCACGTACCAGTCCTTGCGCGGGTAGTAGAGGAGCGGCGTCTTGCAGCGCCAGCAGTGCGGATACGCGTGCTCGTAGTCCTCGGCCTTGAACAGCAAGCCCCGCGACTCGAGGTCCTCGATGATCTTCGGGTCGGCGTCCTTCACCCACAGGCCGGCGAACGGCTCGCCGCGCGGCACGACCTTGCCCGAGGGGTCGATCATCCCGACGATCGGGAGGTCGTCGCGCTTGGCCACCTCCATGTCGGCCTCGCCGTAGGGAGCGAGGTGGACGATCCCCGTCCCGTCCTCGGTCGTGACGAAGTCCCCGGGCCGGACGCGGTGTCCGGTCTCGCCCGGCTCGACGAACCCGAACGGCGGCGAGTAGATGCGTCCGACGAGGTCCCCGCCGTGGATCTCCTCGAGCACCTCGGCCCCCTCGCCGAGACGGGCCTCGACGCGCTCGCGGGCGAGGAGCAAGAAGGACCCCTCTTTCCCGGGGTCGGCGACCCGTACGTACGTGATGTCCGGGCCCACCGCGGCGGCCATGTTCGACAGCAGCGTCCACGGCGTCGTCGTCCACACGAGCAGCGCCGTCGACGGGTCGGCCGCGAGCGGGAACCGCACGAACACCGACGGGTCGACGACGTCTCTGTAGGTGTCGGTCTGGTGCTGCTCGTGCGACGACAGCGACGTCTCGCAACGCGGGCAGTAGGGGACGACCTTGAAGTCCTCTTCGAGGAGGCCCTTGTCCCAGATCTGCTTGAGGATCCACCACACGCTCTCGACGTAGTCCCGTGACATCGTCCAGTACGCGTCGTCCTGGTCGACCCAGTAGCCGATGCGATCCGTGAGGCGAGCGTGGTCGTCGACGTAGCGCTGGACCGACTCGCGGCACAGCCGCGTGAACTCCTCGATCCCGACCTTCTCCTCGATCTCGCGCTTCTGGGTGATGCCGAGGCTCTTCTCGACCTCGATCTCGACGGGGAGGCCGTGGCAGTCCCACCCGGCCTTGCGGGCGACGTAGTGCCCGCGCATGACCTGGAAGCGGCAGTACACGTCCTTGAACGCACGGGGCTCGACGTGGTGGATGCCGGGCTTGTTGTTGGCGGTCGGGGGACCGTCGTAGAAGACCCACTCCGGGGTCCCTTCGCGGACCTCGAGCGTGCGGTGGAAGACGTCGAGCTCCCGCCAGCGTGCGGCGACCGCGGCCTCCATGTCGGGCCACGAGACGTGCGGGTCGACGGATCGGTAGCTGCGCTCCGGCATGGCGCACAGGTTAGCTTGCGGCGATGTCGCTTCCCGCCTGGATACGGCCCGTCCGCGGCGGCGCGGGGATAGAGGTCTTCGTCCGTCCAAGGGCTGCGAAGGATGCCAAACCGACGTTTGAACGGTGAGGTGGTACCGAAACCTGCCGTCATTGGGATGGTTCAAACGTCGGTTTGTGGGCGGGCGTCCACGGCACCGGGCTGAGGGTCAAGGTGAAGGCACCGCCGGTCGAGGGCCGGGCCAATCGCGCGGTCGAGGAGCTGTTCGCCGGCCTCCTCGGGTTGCCCCGCAGCGCGGTCCGCGTGGTGACCGGCGAGTTGAGCCGCCACAAGACGATCCACGTCTCCGGGATGTCGCCGGAAGACGTGACTATCCGCCTTGACGGTGTGCTATCGTCCCGCGCCCATGAGCCCGGCCAAGAAGCCCGCTAAGAAGAGCGCGGCTCGCTCGAAGACCGCGGGAGCGCGCGCCGCGAAGACCTCCGCCGCCAAGTCCACGGCCAAGAAGAAGACCGCGGCCAAGAAGACCGTGGCGGGGAAGAAGGCCGCGGCGAAGAAGACCGTCGCTCCGAAGAAGACGGCGGCCAAGAAGCCGGTGGCGAAGAAGACGGTCGCCAAGAAGACCGCAGCGAAGGCCCCGGCCAAGAAGACCGCCGCGAAGAAGCCCGTAGCCAAGAAGACGGTTGCGAAGAAGCCCGTAGCCAAGAAGACGGTCGCCCCGAAGACCACCGCCAAGAAGCCGGTCGCGAAGAAGACGGTCGCGCCGAAGACGACCGCGAAGCCCGCCGCTCCGAAGAAGACCGCCGCGGCCAAGCCTGCGGCGCGGCCGCAACCCTCCCGGGGCGGGGCCCCGGCCCCCCGGCCCGCCCGTCCGGCGAAGCTCGACAAGAAGCAGCTCGCGGCGATCCGCGAACGGCTGCTCGAGGAGAAGTCTCAGCTCGAACACCAGCAGAACGAGCTCGACGCCGAAGGGACCTCGGGCGAGTCGCTCGCGGAAGCCGGGCTCGACGACGACTTCGCCGATGCCGGGACCGCCACGTTCGACCGCGAGCGCGACCTCTCGATCCGCAACAACATCACCGACCTCATCGACCAGGTCACGCGCGCGATAGCGCGCATCGACGAGGGGTCCTACGGGACCTGCGAACGGTGCGGGCGCCCGATCGACGCGGCCCGCCTGAAGGCCCTGCCGCACGCGCTCCTCTGCCTCGACTGCAAGCGCCGCGAAGAACGCGGCCGCTAGCTTCCGCTTGTCCGGCTACCCCCTCCTCGGCGTCGTCGGCGCGCTCGTCGTAGCCGCGGACCAGGCGACGAAGACGCTCGCGCTCGAGACCCTCGACCGGCCCGTGGACGTGCTCGGGGGCGCGGTGACGCTGAGGATCACGATCAACTCCGGCGGCGCGTTCGGCGTCCTGCAGGGCGTGCCCGGCTTCTTCCTCGTCGCCACGATCGGGATCGTCGTCGGGATCCTCTTGTGGGCGCGCAACGTCGAGCACCGCGGGTGGCTGACCGCGCTCGGCCTCGTGCTCGGCGGGGGCATCGGGAACGTGATCGACCGGGTGATCCGTGACCACGGCGGGGTCGTCGACTTCGTCGACCTCCACTGGTGGCCGGTCTTCAACGTCGCCGACGCGTGCATCGTGACCGGCGTCGGCCTGCTGCTCCTCCTCGGGACGCGCAACGAAGGCGATCCGTCTGCAAAGAACTGAGTAGTACGAGCACGAGCTCGGTGCCAGCGTGGCCGTCATGCGCACACGCCTCTGCTCCGTCGCCGCCGTCCTGACCCTCCTCGTGCCGGTGTCGCCGGCACGGGCCGCCACAGAGGCGTGCTTCGGGAAAGAGCCGACGATCGTCGGAACCGACGGGAACGACGAGCTCCGCGGCACGTACGGTCCCGACGTCATCCAGGGCCTCGGAGGCACCGACGACATCACGGGCCTGTCGGGCGCCGACCTCATCTGTGGCGACGAGGGCAACGACTTCCTCCAGGGCGGCACGGGGCGCGACAAGGTGAGCGGCGGCAAGGGCGAGGACGTCCTGTCGCCCGGGGACGGCGCCGACCTGCTGCGCGGGGGCGAGGGGGGCGACCGCTTGATGCCGAGCTGGGGGTCGGACCAGACGATCGACGGCGGCCCCGGTCACGACCTCGTCGTCTTGACCAGCTTCCCCAAGCGACTGCGCATCGATCTAGAGCGTGGATTCGCTCGCGGAGGGTCCAGCCGGTATGTCCTCCGGCGGATGGAGTCCGCGCACAGCGGTTCCGGCGACGACGTGATCCTCGGCTCGCCGGGCCCGAACGCGCTCGACGGCGGCCCCGGCGACGACCGCATCAGGGCCCGCGGCGGGGACGACTACGTCTACGGGTCCCACGGCGACGACCACGGGCACGGCGGTTCCGGCGACGACTGGTGCATCGCCGAGACGGCCGAGGCGTGCGAGCCGCAGGGCGAGGAGCCCTAGGACGGGACCGGCTACTTACGCATAGAGCGGGCCGCCCCGGGAACGATCGCGGTGCAAGGCCCCGACCAGAGGAGGGATCCCATGCAGCCGCTTCGCCCCGTTTCGATCACGTGCACGCTCGCGCTCGCGTTCGCCGCGCTCCCGGCCACGCCGGCGGCCGCCGCGGCCAAGTGCTTCGGCAAGAACCCGACGATCGTCGGCACCGGTGACGACGACAGGCTGCGCGGGACCTCGGGCCGCGACGTCATCCAGGCCCGCGGCGGTGACGACGTCATCCTCGGAGGCGGGGGCAAAGACCTCCTGTGCGGTGACGCGGGTGACGACCGGGTCTCGGGGGGCAGCGGCGGCGACAGGATCAGCGGGGGTCTCGACAACGACTTGCTCGACGGCGACCGCGGTGACCACCTAATCCGTGGGGTCTGCGGGCTCGACACGCTGAAGCCCAGCGGCGGCACCGACGACCTCGACGGAGGCCCGGGCCGCGACACCCTGACGTTCGAAGGCCGTCCCGGCCCGGTCCGTGTCGACTTTGCCCGGGGCAGTGCGACGTACGTGGGCGCCGTCCTGGAGGTCCGCCGGACGGAGAACGCGATCGGCTCGGGGGCGGACGACGTGCTCCGGGGCAGCAAGCGCACCGAAAGGCTCTTCGGCGAGGGTGGCGACGACCGCCTCGAGGGCCGGGGCGGGAACGACCGTCTCGAGGGCGACTCCGGCAACGACAGGGCGGACGGAGGCGCGGGAGACGATCGCTGCGACGCCGAGACCGAGCAGCGATGCGAGTCCTGACCACGGCCGCGCTGCTGGTCGCGCTCTCGCTTCCCGCGGCCCCCGTCGCGGCGCAGATCCCCGACTGCTTCGGCCGCGAGCCGACGATCGTCGGGACCGAAGGCGACGACACCTTGGAGGGCACACGAAAGGCCGACGTAATCCAGGGCCTCGGTGGCGACGACTCGATCAACGGGTTCGCCGGCGACGACCTCCTGTGCGGCGACTCCGGCGACGACGGGGTGATCGGGCTGATGGGTGACGACAAGCTGAGCGGCGGTCTGGGCAACGACGACTTGAGGCCCGGCCGCGACGACGACTTGCTGCGCGGGGGTGACGGCCGCGACCGGATGCTGAGCGACGACGGGCGCGACCGCTTCCACGGCGGCCCGAAGAGCGACCTCCTGACGTTCGAGATCCGGCACAGCCCGGTCACGATCGACCTCGCCAAGCGCTCCGCGACGATCGACGGCGTCACGTTCCCGGTGAAGGACGTCGAGCGCGTCTTCGGCACGTCGGGAGACGACGTCATCCTCGGGAGCTCTCGGGGCGAGGAGCTGACCGGGGCCCTGGGAGACGACCGCATCGAGGGCAGAGGCGGAGGGGATCTCATCCACGGGGACCCCGAGTACCTCACGGGAGGCGACGACTACCTCTCCGGCGGTCCCGGCGGTGACATCATCGCGGGTGACGGCGGCGAGGGCGGGGGCCGCGACACGATCCGCGGCGGAGACGGACCGGACACGATCCACGGCGACCTGCTGATCGACGGGACCGGCCACGGCGCGGCCGACCGCATCTTCGGTGGGGACGACCACGACGATCTGTACGGGGAGGACGGCAACGACCGGATCGACGGCGGCGCGGGCAACGACGTCGCGGACGGAGGCGCCGGCAACGACACCTGCAAGGCGACGGAGGAGAACACCTCGTGCGAGCGGTGACTCTGTAAAGACTTGAGTGGAGCGCGGCGCCGCGCCGGTTCATCGTGGGAGGAACCCCACACTTCGTCAGGAGTCCCAAGATGAACCTCGCCCGCCTCTGCTCCGTGCTCGGAGCGCTGATGCTCTTCCTTCCCGTGTCGCCTGCGCACGCGGCCGCCGCCCGCGACTGCTTCGGCAAGGAGCCGACGATCGTCGGGACCGCCGGCGACGACTTCCTCGAGGGGACGTCGAAGGCCGACGTCATCCAGGGTCTCGAGGGCGACGACACCATTTACGGCTACGCGCAGAACGACTTGCTCTGCGGCGACGAGGGCAACGACGTCCTCGAGGGCGTGATCGGCCACGACAAGCTGAGCGGGGGGAGCGGTGACGACAGGCTGCACCCCGGTGCGGGGAACGACCTCCTGCGCGGGGGTAGCGGTCGCGATCGCCTGCTGAGCGACAGCGGCGACCAGACATACGACGGAGGCCCCGGCAGGGACCAGGTCTCGTTCGAGATCGGGTACCGCCCGGTGACGATCGACCTGGCGCGCGGCACCGCGGAGAGCTCGCGCGGCGCGTACACCTTGCGGCGCGTCGAGCACGTCCACGGGTCGGGCGCTGCCGACGTCATCCGGGGTGACGGGGGTCGCAACCAGCTCGTCGGGGGCGGGGGCCGCGACCGGATCTTCGGCCGGGGCGGCAGGGACCACATCACAGGTGACGGCTCCGAGCACGGGAGGCCCGCCGGCGACTACCTGTCGGGCGGAGGGGGCGACGACACGATCGCCGGCGACGAGAGCAACCTCGACGGTGGATCCGACGTGATCCGCGGAGGCGACGGCGACGACGTCCTGTACGGCGACGTCATGTCCGGCGACGCCGTCGGCGGCCCCGACCGCATGTTCGGAGGCGGCGGCGCCGACAGGCTCTACGGGGAGGACGGGGACGACGAGCTCGACGGCGGCGAGGGTGCCGACACCGGCGACGGCGGCCCGGACGCGGACTCGTGCGTGGCCGTCGAGAACGAGACGAGCTGCGAGCGGTGAGCCGGTGAGCCGGTAGCGTCCCGGCCGTGAAGGACGTTTCTTTCTCCGCGGGGCCGGACGAAGCAGGGACCCGGCTCGACGTCGCGGTCGCCAAGCGCGCTTCGGTCACGCGGGGCCTCGCCCAGGCCGCGATCAAAGAGGGGACCGTGACGGTCGGGGGTCGCGCCGTCAGGCCGAGCCACCGGCTCGAAGAGGGCGAGGAAGTGTCCGGCACCGTGTCGGTGCCGACGGTCGAGCTCCCGCAGGGCGAAGACATCGATCTCGTCCTGCGGTACGAGGACGAGCGGCTGCTCGTCGTCTCGAAGCCGGCGGGCCTCGTCACCCACCCGGCGCGCGGTCACGACACCGGCACGCTGGTGAACGCGCTGCTCGGCCTCGGCGTCCCGCTCGCCGCGGCCACCTCGATCCGGCCCGGGATCGTCCACCGGCTCGACAAGGACACGTCGGGGCTGCTGCTCGTGGCCAAGGACGACGACGCCCAGGCCTTCCTCGTCGACGCGCTCCGCGAGCGGCGGATCGAGCGGCGCTACGTAGCGCTCGTGCGGGGCCGCCCGCCGGCGGACTCGGGCACGATCGAAGCCCCGATCGGCCGCCATCCCACGAAGCGCCGGCTGTTCGCCGTCGTCGGCGATGGACGCCACTCGGTCACGCACTACGAAATAGCTCAGGTGGGGGACCGGTTGGCGCTGCTCGACCTCAAGCTCGAGACCGGCCGCACGCACCAGATCAGGGTCCACCTAGCGCACCTCGGCAACCCGGTCCTGGGCGACCGGGTCTACGGCGGCGTCTCGGAGCTGTCCCGGGAGCTGGGCCTGACGAGGCCGTTCCTCCACGCCCGCTCGCTCCGCTTCCCGCACCCCGACGACGGCCGGGAGATCCACGTGGAAGACGAGCTGCCGCAGGACCTGGCGGAGGCCCTGGAGCGGGCCGGATTGGCCGCCGTCTAGCTTCTCCACAGCCGGCTCACAGGAAGTCGTACTTACGTCCCCCAGGCCCGATCCGGTTGGCTGGGCAGAAGTCCGCGGCCCGTGCCGCGCCGGGAATTACACTCGGGTGATTCCGCCGCCTGGATCTCGAGGGGAGACCTGTAGCAGTGAGCTTCGTGCATCTCCATGCCCACACCGAGTACTCCATGCTCGACGGGGCCAGCCGTATCGGCGAGATGTTCGAAGCCGCCGGCAACGCAGGGATGCCGGCCTGCGCGATCACCGACCATGGCGTCATGTACGGCGCCCTCGAGTTCTACAAGAGCGGCGCCAAGTCCGGCGTCAAGCCCATCCTCGGCATGGAGGGCTACCTCTTCCTCGGTGACCGCCGCGAGAAGCCCCCCCAGCGCGACGACACCGCGAAGACGTGCCATCTCACGCTGCTCGCGATGGACAACACGGGCTACAAGAACCTCGTCAAGCTCTCGTCGCGGGCGTGGCTCGAAGGCTTCCACTACCGGCCCCGCGCCGACCACGAGATCCTCGCCGAGCACTCCGAAGGGCTCATCTGCCTCTCCGGCTGCCTGTCGGCCGAGATCCCCAAGCTGATCGTCGCGGGACAGCTCGCCGAGGCGAGGAAGCGCGTCGCCTACTACCGCGAGGTCTTCGGCGACCGCTTCTACCTCGAGCTCCAAGAGCACGGCATCGACGTGCAGAAGCCGCTGAACGACGAGCTCGTGAAGATCGGCAAGGAGATGGGGATCCCGTGGGTCTGCACCAACGACTCGCACTACACCCACAGGGACGACGCCGCCGGCCACGACGTGCTGCTGTGCATCAACACGGGGACCGAGCTGTCCGACCCGAACCGCTTCAAGTTCGACTCCGACGAGTTCTACCTGAAGACGCCGGAGGAGATGGCGAAGAAGTTCGAGCGGTGGCCGGGCGCGTGCGAGACGACGCTCGAGGTGGCCGAGCGCTGCAACGTCGACATCGACATGGGCAACCTCCTGCTCCCTCGCTACGAGGTCCCGAAGGGGCACTCGCTCGAGACCTACCTCGAAGAGCTCGTGCTGAAGGGCGTGCGCGACCGCTACGACGAGATCACGGACGAGGTCACGAGCAGGGTCCGCTACGAGCTCGACGTCATCAACAAGATGAAGTACCCGGGCTACTTCCTCGTGGTCCAGGACTTCGTGAACTGGGCGAAGGAGCAGGGGATCAGGGTGGGCCCGGGCCGCGGGAGCGCGGCGGGATCGGTCGTCAGCTACGCGCTCGGCATCACCGAGCTCGACCCGCTGCGCTACGACCTCATGTTCGAGCGGTTCCTGAACCCGGAACGCATCGCGATGCCCGACATCGACATCGACTTCGACGAGCGCCGGCGCGGCGACGTCATCCGCTACGTGAGCGACAAGTACGGCGAGGACCACGTCGCGCAGATCGTCACGTACGGCACGATCAAGGGAAAGCAGGCGATCAAGGACGCGGCCCGCGTGCTCGGCTTCCCCTACGCGGAAGGCGACCGCCTGACGAAGATGTACCCGCCGCTGATCATGGGCCGCGACTCGGGGCTGCAGAGCGCGCTCGAGACGTCGCCCGAGCTGCGCGAGGCGTACGCGGCCGGGGGCGCCGCGAAGGAGATCATCGACACCGCGCTGAAGGTCGAGAACCTCAAGCGCTCCGCCGGCATCCACGCGGCGGGCGTCGTGATCGGCCGCGACCCTCTCGTCGAGCACGTGCCGCTCAAACGCGGCGACCACGGCGAGGTCGTCACGCAGTTCGACATGAACGGGGTCGAGGAGCTCGGGCTCCTCAAGATGGACTTCCTCGGCCTCCGGAACCTCACCGTGATCGAGCTCGCGCTCGAGTACATCCGCACGAACAAGGGCGAAGAGGTCGACGTCGACAGCCTCGACCTGACCGACCCGCTCGTCTACGAGATGTTGCAGAAGGGCGACTCCGACGGCGTCTTCCAGCTCGAGTCGGAAGGGATGCGCAGGCTGCTGTGCCAGCTGCGTCCCGACCGCTTCGAGCAGATCATGGCCCTCATCGCGCTCTACCGCCCCGGGCCCATGGAGCAGATCCCGGCGTACATCGAGTGCAAGAACGACCCGTCGAAGGTCCGCTATCTCCACTCCGAGCTCGAAGAGATCACGCGCGAGACCTATGGCGTGCTCGTCTACCAGGAGCAGATCGTCCTCCTGCTGCAGAAGCTCGCCGGCTACACGCCCGGCCAGGCCGACCTGGTCCGGAAGGCCATCGGCAAGAAGAAGCGGGACATCATGGCCGCCGAGGAGCCGCGCTTCATCGAGGGCTGCGGCAAGGTCGGTCTCGGCAAGTCCGACGCGGAGAAGATCTGGAAGCTCATCCAGCCGTTCGCCGACTACTCGTTCAACCGCGCGCACTCCGCCTGCTACGCGTACGTCGCGTACCAGACCGCGTGGCTGAAGGCCCACCACCCGGTCGAGTACATGGCCGCGCTGCTGACGTCCGTGAAGGACCGCAAGGACGACAAACCCAAGTACCTGCACATGGCGCGCAAGATGGGGATCCCCGTCCTCATCCCGGACGTGAACGAGTCCGAGGTCGACTTCACGCCGGCCGGAGGTTCGATCCGCTTCGGGCTCTCCGCGGTCCGTCACGTAGGTGAGGGCGTCGTCGCCAAGATCATCGAGGCGCGCACGCGCAAAGGTCGCTTCGAGTCGTTCTTCGACTTCTGCCGCAAGGTCGACTACATCTGCCTGAACAAGAAGACGATCGAGTCCTTGATCAAGGCCGGTGCGTTCGAGTCGCTGGGGCACACCCGCCGCGGCCTGCTCGACGTCTACGAGGACGTCACCGCCGAGATCTGTTCCCAGCGCAAGCAGGAGGAGGCCGGGCAGTTCTCGTTGTTCGGCGGGGGCGGGGCGCCGGATGCCAACGGCGTGACGCACGCGGACCGCGCCATCCCTCTCGACGAGGACCCCAAGAGCGTGCTGCTCGCGCAGGAGAAGGAGATGCTCGGCCTCTTCGTCTCCGACCACCCGTTGCTCGGGATCGAGGGCCTGCTGGCGCGTCTCTGTGACTGCTCGATCACGACGCTCGAGAACAAGGCTCCGGGCGAGGTGCTGACCGTCG
>DASQDO010000167.1:0-5017 GCA_035634135.1 Actinomycetota bacterium | reverse complement strand
ATGCTCTTCGCTCCGAACGCGGTGCACGTCGCGCTGTTCCTCGTGGGGTCGCAGGTCGCGCTCGCCGTCGCGTTCCTGCTCCAGGGAGCGTTCTTCGTCGCGATCGTCCAGATCATCGTCTACGCCGGGGCGATCATGGTGCTGTTCCTGTTCGTGATCATGCTGCTCGGCGTCGACAAGCGCGAGGCCTTGATGGAGCCGCTGCCCGGGCAGCGTCCGCTCGCGCTGGGGCTCGGCGCGCTGCTCGCGGCGCAGGTGCTCTACGTCGTGCTGCGGGGGGTCGACTTCGTCGCCGGAGGCGGCGCCGGGGGGCCGGAGGCGCTCGAGGCCGTCAACCGCGACCCGGGCAACGTGAAGGCCCTGGCACAGATCCTGTTCTCCCGCTACCTGCTCCCGTTCGAGGTCACGTCGATCCTGCTCGTGGTCGCGATCGTCGGCGTCATGGTCCTCGCCCGCCGCATGGGCGAGACGGGGAGCCGCCGAGTCGAGGAGCCTGCATGAACGGCGTCGACCCCGGCTACTACCTGGTCCTCGCCGCGCTGATGTTCACGATCGGCGTCGTCGGGGTGCTCGTGCGCCGCAACGCGATCGTGATCTTCATGTTCGTCGAGCTCATGCTCAACGCGGTCAACCTCGTGTTCGTGACGTTCGCGCGGATGCACGGCGAGGTGGCGGGCCAGGTGCTCGTGTTCTTCGTCCTCGTCGTCGCGGCGGCGGAGGTGGTCGTCGGCCTGGCGATCATCCTGCTGATAGCGCGGCGGCGGGGCACGGCGAACGTCGACGAAGCGAACCTGCTGCGGTGGTGACGCCGTGACGCACGAGCCCACGTTCGGCGACCTGGCCCCCTTCGTGATCGCGGCCCCCCTGGCCGTGTCGGTTCTGTTGCTCTTCTTCGGCAAGCGGATCGGCCGGCTAGCAGGACCGCTCGCGTCGGCGGCCATCGGCCTCTCGTTCGCGATGGGCTGCGTGATGTTCTTCGGGCTGCTCGGCGAGGAGGCGCACGGCGAGGGCCACAACGCCCGCGAGCAGATCGTCCACCTCTTCGACTGGATCCGGACCGGCAGCCTGAACGTCGGCGCGGACCTGCTCGTCGACCAGCTCTCGGTGATCATGGTGCTCGTCGTGAGCGGCGTCGGGACGCTGATCCACGTCTACTCGATCGGCTACATGCACGACGACCCGCGCTACCCGAGGTTCTTCGCCTACCTCAACCTGTTCGCCGCGTCGATGCTCCTGCTCGTGCTCGCCGACAACCTCGTGCTGATGTTCGTCGGCTGGGTGGGCGTCGGACTGTGCTCGTACCTGCTGATCGGCTTCTGGTTCGAGAAGCGCTCGGCCGCGGCGGCCGCGAACAAGGCCTTCATCGTCAACCGGATCGGCGACTTCTCCTTCCTGCTCGGCGGGTTCCTGCTGTTCTCGGTCACCGGGGCGTTCACGTTCGGCGCGATCAACCACGGCGCGGGTGAGATGAGCGCCGGGATCGCCACGATCGCCGCGCTGCTGCTGTTCGGCGGGGCAGCGGGCAAGAGCGCTCAGATCCCGCTGTACGTGTGGCTCCCCGACGCCATGGAGGGGCCCACTCCGGTCTCCGCGCTGATCCACGCGGCGACGATGGTCACCGCCGGCGTGTACATGGTCGCCCGCTTGAGCCCCGTCTTCGCGGCCGGCGACGCGCTCGTCGTCGTCGGCTGGATCGGCGCGCTCACCGCCCTGTGGGCGGCCGTGATGGCCGCGGCCGAGTACGACATCAAACGCGTGCTGGCCTACTCGACGATCAGCCAGCTCGGCTACATGTTCCTCGCGCACGGCGTCGGCGCGTATTCCGCCGGCGTCTTCCACCTCGTCACCCACGCGTTCTTCAAGGCTCTGATGTTCCTGGGGGCCGGAGCGGTCATGCACGCCCTCGGCGGCGAGACCGACATGCGGAAGATGGGCGGGCTGCGCAAGCGCATGCCGATCGTCGGGCTCACGTTCCTCGCCGGGTGGCTCGCGATCTCAGGCATCGTGCCGTTCGCCGGGTTCTTCTCGAAGGACGCGATCCTCGCGTCGGCGTGGGCCGAGGAGCAGTACGTGCTGTGGGCGATCGGCCTCGGCACCGCGCTGCTGACCGCGTTCTACATGTCCCGCCTGTACTTCAGGGTCTTCGAGGGCAAGGACAGGGTTCCGGAAGGCGCGCACCCGCACGACGCGCCCCCGACGATGGCCGCGGCCCTCGTCCCCCTGGCGGTCCTGTCTCTGCTCGGCGGAGCCATCAACCTGCCGGGCCAGCTGACGCTCGAGCACTTCCTCGAGCCGGTCGTCGGCGCGAGCCACGTGCCCGAAGGCCTCACCGCCTACCTGCTGGCGGGGATCGCGCTGCTCGGCAGCGTGGTCGGCATCGCGACCGCTCGCGTGCTCTACCTGAGCCGCGCCGGGTCGCTGGTGCGCCGCAAGCTCGAGGCGCGTCTCGGCCCCCTCGTCACGGCGGCCCGCAACAAGTTCTACGTCGACGAGATCTACGACCGCACGGTGGTGTGGCCCGGCAAGGGGATCGCGCTGCTGTCCGCGAACGTCGTCGACCGCCGCGTCTTCGACGGGATTGTCAACGGGACCGGTGGGACCGTCGCGCGCTTCTCCGAGGGGCTCCGGCGCCTCCAGACGGGTTACGTCCGCAACTACGCGGTCTTGTTCCTGCTCGGCGTCGTCGCGGTGTTCACCGTGCTCGTCCTGCGGGCGGTGGGCGCGTGACCGACCTGAACCTGCTCGACCTCGTCATCTTCCTTCCGGTGATCGGCGCAGCGCTGCTCGGGCTCATCCCGAAGGGACGCGACGACCTCTTCCGGTTCGCCGCTCTCGCCGTCACGCTCGCCGCGTTCGTGCTGTCGCTGGGGGTCCTCGCCCAGTTCGACGCGGCGAACGCCGACTTCCAGCTCGGGTCGTCGCTCGTGTGGATCGAGGACTGGGGCGTGGGCTACGAGACCGGCATCGACGGCGTGAGCCTGTGGATGGTCATGCTGACGACGTTCCTGATGCCGCTCGCGGTGCTGGCGTCGTGGACTGTCACCCGGCAGGTGCGCGCGTACTTCGTCTTCCTGCTCGCGCTCGAGACCGGGATGCTCGGCGTGTTCTGCGCGCTCGACATGTTCCTCTTCTATCTGTTCTGGGAGGCGACGCTCGTCCCGATGTACTTCCTCATCGGGATGTGGGGCTACGGCCGCCGGATCTACGCGGCGATGAAGTTCTTCCTGTTCACGCTCGTCGGCTCGTTGCTGATGCTCGCGGCGATCCTGTTCCTGTACTTCCAGGGGGCCGAGCCGACGTTCGACTACCGCGCGCTCCTCGGGACGCCGCTGTCGCTCGACGTCCAGCGGCTGTTGTTCCTCGGCTTCTTCGCCTCGTTCGCGGTCAAGGTCCCGCTCGTGCCGCTGCACACGTGGCTGCCCGACGCCCACACCGAGGCCCCCACCGCCGGATCGGTATTGCTGGCCGGAGTGCTGCTGAAGATGGGGGCCTACGGGCTCATCCGCTTCGGCATCCCGCTGTTCCCGGACGCAGCGCGCGAGCTCGTGCCGCTCTTGATCGCGCTCGCGATCGCCGGGATCGTCTACGGGGCCGTCGTCGCGGCGGTGCAACGCGACCTGAAGCGGCTGATCGCGTACTCCTCGGTCGCGCACCTCGGCTTCGTCGTGCTCGGGATCTTCGTCGGGACCGTCGAGGGGATGAGCGGCGGGATCATCCAGATGGTCAGCCACGGCATCTCGACCGGCGCCCTGTTCATGCTCGTCGGCATCCTCTACGAGCGGCGGCACACGAGGCTGATCGCGGACTTCGGGGGCCTGGCCAAGACCGTGCCGGTGCTCGCCGGGGTCTTCCTGCTAGTGACGATGTCGTCGATCGGGCTGCCGGGCCTCAACGGCTTCGTCGGCGAGTTCTCGGTCCTCGTCGGGACGTTCCTCTCGTACCGGTGGTGGGTCGTCCCGGCGGCGTTCGGCGTCGTCCTTGCTGCCGTCTACCTGCTGTGGGCGTACCAGCGTGTCTTCTACGGCCCGGTGACGTCGGAGGAGAACGAGAAGATCAGCGACCTGCGCCCGCGCGAGCTCGTGATGCTCGCGCCCCTGCTCGTGCTGATCGTGGCGATGGGCGTCTACCCGGAGCCGTTCCTCGAGCGGATCAACCCTTCTGCCGAGAAGGTCGTGCGCCAACTGAACGACTCCTCGGTCCTCCCGCCCGGTGACGACGTCGCGGGGGGTGACTGATGGAGTTCTCGGTGCCCGAGGTCAGGCTCGGCGGGATCGCGCCCGAGGTCGTGCTGTGCGCCACGGCTCTGTTCATGCTCGTCGTTCACGCGGTCCTGGGAGCGCGGCTGCCGAGGTGGACGCTCGCCGCGACCTCGACGATCGCGCTGGGGGCCGCAGGCTGGTTCGCGTACGACGCGTGGGACGTGAACGAGCTCCAGCTCGAGGGCATGGTCGCCACCGACGGCTTCGCCGCCTTCGTCAAGATCTCGCTCGCGGTGTTCGCGGTGCTGACGGTGTGGCTCGGGCGGGCCCACATCTCCAGCGACGAGCTGGACGAGTCCGAGTTCTACGCGCTCGTGCTCTTCGCCACCGCGGGGATGATGCTGATGGCGGGGGCCGCCGACCTCATCATGATGTTCCTCGCGCTCGAGACGTTCTCGATCGCGCTGTACGTGCTCGTTGCGTTCCGGCGGCGGTCGCTGGCGTCGCAGGAGTCGTCGATGAAGTACTTCCTGCTCGGCGCGTTCTCGTCGGCGTTCTTCCTGCTCGGGATCGCTCTCGTCTACGGCGCGGTCGGCTCGACGAACCTGTACGGGACCGGCAGCCAGCCCGGCATCGTCGAGTTCCTGCGGACGACGCCGACGTCCGACGTCACGCTGCTGTTCCTGGCGGCAGGCCTGCTGATCGTGGGGCTCGGCTTCAAGGTCGCGGCGGTGCCGTTCCACATGTGGACGCCGGACGCGTACCAGGGAGCCCCGTCGACCGTCACGGGCTTCATGGCGGCGGCGTCCAAGCTCGCC
>DASQDO010000166.1:0-1530 GCA_035634135.1 Actinomycetota bacterium | reverse complement strand
GGCGATGGCTGACGAGACCCCCACCAGCAAGAAGCTTCTCGAAAAACAGCAGCGGAGGGCCGCCGAGGAAGAGCGGCGCCGCGAGCAGCAGAAGGCCGCGCGCAAGCGCAACCTCGTGACGCTCGTGATCGCGCTCGTAGTCATCGTGCTCGTCGCCACGCTCGTCATCCAGAACCGCGACGAGAGTGGCGGCAACCTGCCGAGCGTCGGTCGTGGCGAGGCCGGGTGCACCGAGATCGAGGAGCACGACATCGAGGGGCAGGAGCACGTCGACGTCACGCCGCAGTACCAGACCAACCCGCCGACCTCCGGCAACCACCTACAGACCCCCGCGTCGCCCGGCTTCTTCGACGAGGCGGTCGACCCGGGTGCCGTCGTGCACAACATGGAGCACGGCCAGATCATCTTCTGGTACGACCCGGAGGCGCCCCCGGACGTGATCGACGCGATCGAGGCGGCCGTCGACCAGCAGTTCGACGCATCCCTCGCGATCCCGTGGGACGAGATCGAGTCCCCGTACAACTTCGCGATGACCGCCTGGGGAGCCTCGCAGCATTGCCGCGAGGTCTCGCAGTCGGTCGTGGACGCCTTCCGCGAGGAGTACCAGGGCAGGGGGCCGGAGGTCATCCCGGGCATCGACACGTACGAAGCGCCCGAGGCATAGCGCGGCCGGCGCGTAGATCGCGACGTTTCAGCCGGGGGTCCGAAGACCCCGCCACATATACTGAAAATCGTCGCTTCGACCAACGCAGCGGGGGTAGCGGTTCATGACGATCACGCCGGACGACTTGATAAGCAAGACCTTCAACATGACCCTGCGCAGGGGTTATGACAAAGAGGAGGTCGACGCTTTCCTGATCGAGCTGGCCGAGGACTACCGCACCGCCCTCCAGCGCGCGGGTTCGGGCGGCGGGGCTGCGGCTCCGTCCGGCGCGGATCCTTTCTCCGCGATGGGCGAGGAGGTCACGGCCGTCCTCCGGACCGCGAAGGAGTCCGCCGAGGCGCTGCGTCGCAAGACCGAGGAAGAGGCCGAGGGCATCCGCCGCCGCGCCGCCGACAAGGCGATCGAGGTGCGCAAGCAGGCCCAGGACCAGGCCACCTCGATGGTCGACTCCGCGAAGAAGAAGGCCGAGCAGCTCACGCAGGACGCGGACCGCTACGCGCAGGAGACCCGCTCGAAGGCCGACCGCGAGGCGTCCGAGGCGCGCAACCAGGCCGAACGCTACGCGCAGGACACCCGCAACAAGGCCGACGGCGAGGCGTCCTACCTCCGGACCGAGGCCGACCGCTACGCGAAGGAGACGCGGGCCAAGGCCGACCAGGAGTACACCGAGGCCAAGACGAAGGCCCAGGCCGAGCAGAAGGCGATCCTCGACGAGGCGACGAGGCGTCACGAGGCGCTGCTCGCCCACGAGCGCGAGCTGCGCGACAGGATCGCCGGCGTCGAGAAGGCGCTCCAGGCGGTCCAGGCCGAGCTCGGCGGGGCCGCACCCGCCGCTGCCGCTCCGAAGCGTTCCGGGGGGAAGGGCA
>DASQDO010000165.1:0-5110 GCA_035634135.1 Actinomycetota bacterium | reverse complement strand
TCGTCCGTCATCGCGGCGTTCTCCACGAGCGCGGAGATGCTGATCGCGGCGCGGGCTCTTCTGGGCATAGCGGGCGCGACCGTTGCCCCGTCGACGCTTTCGCTCATCAGGAACATGTTCCACGACCCGCACCAGCGCATGACTGCGATCGGCGTGTGGGGGACGAGCTTCGCCGCCGGCGGCGCCGTCGGCCCCCTCGTCGGCGGTGTCCTGCTGGAGGCGTTCTGGTGGGGCTCCGTGTTCCTGATCAACGTGCCGGTGATGGCGTTGCTGCTCGTGCTCGGCCCCCGTCTCCTCCCCGAGTTCAAGGACCCGACCGCGGGCCGCATCGACCTGGCGAGCGCGCTGCTCTCGCTCGCGGCGGTGCTTCCCGTGATCTACGGCCTGAAGCACGTCGCTCAGGACGGGGCGAGTTGGGGCGGGTTCGCGCCGGTGATCGCCGGGCTCGCGTTCGGTGCGCTGTTCGTGCGCCGGCAGAGGCGGCTCGACGACCCCTTGATCGACCTGAAGCTGTTCCGCTTCCCCGCCTTCAGCGTCTCGGTAGCGAGCAACACGCTCACCGGGTTCATAGCCTTCGGGACCTTCCTGTTCATCGCCCAGTACCTGCAGCTCGTCGTCGGGCTCTCGCCGCTGGAGGCCGGGATGTGGTCGCTGCCCTCGTCGGTGGCGGTCGTGTTCGGCTCGATGATGGCGCCGCGGGTCTCACGGGTCGTCCGGCCCGCGTTCGGCGTGGCCGGTGGGCTCCTGCTGGCGGCGGCCGGCCTCGCGTTGCTCACGCAGGTCGACGGGACCTCGGGTCTTCCGATCGTGGTGACCGGCGGAGTCCTCTTCTCGCTCGGGCTCGGCCCGGTATTCATCCTCGCCACGGATCTCATCGTCGGGACGGCTCCGGCCGAGCGGGCGGGGGCCGCTTCGGCGATCTCGGAGACGGGGGCCGAGCTCGGCGGCGCCCTCGGGATCGCGCTGCTCGGGAGCATCGGCACGGCCGTCTACCGGACCGGGGTGACGGACGCGCTCGGGACGGGCGTGCCCGACGCGGCGCGCGACACGCTCGGAGGGGCCCTGGCGGTCGCGGAGCGGATGCCGGGCGACTCGGCCCGCGAGCTCGTCGCCGTCGCCCACGACGCGTTCACACAGGGTTTGCATCTCTCGGCTACGGTCGGGGCAGCCGTTGCCGTGGGCGTCGCTCTCCTAGTGGCGACGCTGCTCCGCAACGTGCGGGGCTCCGGCCACGAAGATGTCACACCCCCCACGGAAGATAGGGAAGCCGACGGGCTCGTCGCCCTCCAGCCCGTCTGCGCGGAAGCTTGAAGGAAAGGTGAAACGGATGGCAGACATGATCAGGACGGAAGGCCTCGTCAAGCGCTACGGCGACGTCGTGGCTCTGAACGGGCTCGACCTCTCCGTTCCCGCCGGGACCGTCCTCGGGCTTCTCGGCCCGAACGGCGCCGGCAAGACGACGGCGGTGCGGATCCTCACGACACTGCTCGAGCCCGACGAGGGAAAGGTGGAGGTCGCGGGGCTGGACGTGCGGGCGGAACCCGGCAAGGTGCGCGAGCGCATCGGGCTCTCCGGCCAGAACGCGGCGGTCGACGAGCACCTCACGGGCTTCGAGAACCTCGAGATGGTCGGTCGCTTCTACCACCTGGGGAAGCAGCGCTCTAGGGAGCGCGCGAACCAGCTGCTCGAAGAGTTCGACCTCGTCGACGCGGGCAAGCGTCCTGCGAAGACGTACTCGGGCGGGATGCGGCGCAGGCTCGACCTCGCGGCCGCGCTGGTCGCGACCCCGGACGTGATCTTCCTCGACGAGCCGACGACGGGGCTCGACCCGCGTAGCCGGACGCAGATGTGGGAGACGATCCAGGGCCTCGTCCGGGGTGGCGCGACCGTCCTCCTGACGACGCAGTACATGGAGGAGGCCGACCGACTCGCCGACGACATCGTCGTCATCGACCGCGGCCGCAAGATCGCGCACGGGACGGCGGACCATCTCAAGACCGAGATCGGCGGCGAGCGGATCGAGGTCGTGCTCGCCGACGCCGCCGACATACCGGCGGGACGTTCGGTGCTCGCGGGCCTGGCGATCGGCGAGATCCAGGTCGACGAGCAGGCCCGCAGGCTGACGGCCGCGGTCCGTGGAGGCGTCGACAACCTCAAGCGCGTCCTCGACGAGATCACCGAGCGCCAGGTCGCGGTCGTCGACGTGGGCCTGAGGCGCCCGACGCTGGACGACGTCTTCCTGTCGTTGACGGGACACTCCGCCGAAGAGGTGGCCGACGGTGGCGAGTCCACCGCGGACGGCACACCCGAGATCCGCGAGAAGGAGGCCGCACGATGAGCCAGCTTGCTCTCGCGCTGGGCGACGGCGCGATGGTCGCGAAGCGCAACCTGATCAAGATCAAGCGCGTGCCCGAAGTCCTGATCTGGACGACGATGTCGCCGATCATGTTCGTGCTGCTGTTCGCGTACGTGTTCGGAAGCGCGATCGACGTCCAGGGCGTGAGCTACCGCGAGTTCCTCATCGCGGGAGTCTTTGCCCAGACGATCGTGTTCGGCTCGACGTTCACGGGGGCCGGTCTCGCCGAGGACATGACGAAGGGGATCATCGACCGGTTCCGTTCTCTGCCGATGGCGCGGTCCGCAGTGCTCGTGGGGCGCACGGCGAGCGACATCTTCTACAACTCGACGTCGCTGGTCGTCATGTCGCTGGCCGGGCTCATCGTCGGGTGGCGGGTGCGGACCTCGATCGTCGAGGCGATCGGCGGGTTCCTCCTCCTGCTGCTGTTCTCGTACGCGATCTCGTGGATCATGGCGTACGTCGGCCTGAAGGTGTCGAGCGTCGAGGTCGTCAACAACGCGGCGTTCATGTTCATCATGCCGATGACCTTCATCTCGAACGCGTTCGTGCCCGTCGACGGCCTTCCGGGCCCGCTGAAGGCTTTCGCAGACTGGAACCCGGTGTCGTCGGTCGCGCAGGGGGCCCGAGAAGCCTTCGGGAATACCGGGGGCATGGCGATGCCGGACGCGTGGTCGTTACAGAACCCGGTCCTGTACACGCTGATCTGGGTGGCGCTGATCCTGGCGGTATTCGTCCCACTGTCGGTGCGCCAGTACAAGAAGGCCGCAGCCCGCTAGCCGATCCTTCGCGGCCCCCGGGGTTGCATCCCGGGGGCCGCGTCGCGCCCGCGCCCGGCCCGGCGCGAGCATGGGGCCCCCACTCCCGAAAGGAGCCCCATGCGCGCTCGACGGCTCGACGAGGTGCCCGGCTTCGGCATCGACAAGGTCGCCGCGGCTGCCGGAGACGATCCCGAGGTCTTGCGGCTCGAGAACCTCGACACCGATCTCCCGCCGCCGCCCGGTGCCGTCGAGGCCACGCAGGCGGCCGTGGTGACGCCCGAGGGCAACAGCTGGCTCCCGTTCAGCGGCCGGGCCGACCTGAAGGAGGCCGTGGCCGACCACGTCGAGCGGCGCAGCGGAGTCCGGTACGACCCGGCTTCCGAGGTCGTGATCACCGCGACCGACGGGAGCGGGATGCTCGACGCCCTGCTCGCGACGACCGACCCCGGCGACGAGGTCGTGCTGACCGATCCGACTTACGCGGGGATGATCAACCGGGTCCGGCTCGCGGGGGCCGAGCCGAGGTTCGCCCGGTGCGAGGTCGTCGACGGCGAGTGGCGGCTCGACCTCGACCATCTGCGGTCGAGCGTGACGGACCGCACGAAGGCGCTGTTCCTGCAGAACGCGACGTTCCCGTCGGGGATGGTGTTCACGCGGGCGGAGTGGGAGGCGATCGCCGAGCTGGTGATCGAACGTTCTCTGCACCTCGTGTACTGGGGCTTCATGGAGAGCGTGCTGTTCGACGGCCGCGACCTCGTCCACCCGGTCTCGTTGCCGGGCATGCGCGAGCGGACGATCGTGCTCGGGGGCGTCGCGATCGAGTACCGGATGATCGGCTGGCGCGTCGGGTGGGCGCTCGCCCCGCGCGAGGCCGCCGACGCCGTCGGCGTGTGCCACGTCTACAACGGGCTGGTCGCGAGTGGGTTCGCGCAGACGGGGGCCGTGGCCGCGTTGCGGTCGGACCCCTCGGACCTCGTCTCCTCGACCGCCGAGCTACAACGGCGCCGGGACACCGTGATGGCGCAGCTCGAAGGGCTCCCTGCGGTGAGCGCGTCCGGCGGGTGGGCGCTCCTGCTCGACACGGAAGCCATAGGGATCCCGCCGGCGGAGGCGTCGGCGCGGCTGCTCGAGCAGAAGGTCGCGGCGACGCCGATGACGGTGTGGGGCGAGACGGTGGCGCCGCGCTACGTCCGGTTCGTGTTCAGCCGCGAGCCCGTCGCCCGGCTGGAGCTGCTGGGCGAGCGTGTGCGCGCTGCCCTGACGTGAGCGGCTGATCAGCTCCGGCGGGCCCATCCGTAGAGCCAGCCGGCCTCCATCAACGCGTCGAGCATGTACGTCGACGGGATGTCGCGCTTCGGGACGTAGATCAGGTCGATCACGAGATACACGCTGGCCGCTCCGACACCTATGCGGCGTGCGGCCGCCATGCCGTCCTCGGTCTCCTCGGCCAGCAGCAGCGCGATGCCCGACGCGAGGAAGAAGAGCCCGGACGTCTTCTGGAGATACACGTCGCGCTTGCGCCCGAAGATCCACTCGAACGAGCGCAGCCACACGAGCGGCCACGCGCCCCCGACGACGTTGAACAGGCCCTGCGCCCGCGCGAGCCGGGCCTGGGACCTGAGCTCGCTCTTCTTCCGGCGCGCCATGTAGCGTCAGCGTAATGCGGCGGGCGGGCGTGGCGGTGCTGGCGGTCGCGGTCCTCGCGACGGCGGTGCTGGGGGTGATGCTCCTCGCACGGGAACGTGGGGGCCCTCGTCATCGCGACGTCACGCTGGCGGGTGACGTCCCGGCGACCTTCTACCTCCCCGACCCACCACTGGACGGCGCGCCGGCCGTTGTCGTCGCCCACGGCTACTCGGGTGACCGCGCGACGATGAGCTCGCTCGCGCGCAGCATCGCCCTCGCGGGATACGGGGTCCTCGCCATCGACTTCCGCGGCCACGGCGCGAACCCGAACGCGGTCGAGGAAGGGGCCCGGACCGACGACATCGAG
>DASQDO010000164.1:0-6894 GCA_035634135.1 Actinomycetota bacterium | reverse complement strand
GACAAGAAGAAGGACCGCAAGCCCGGCGAGGACGACCGCAAGGGCGCCGACGACAAGAAGAAGCGCAAGAACAAGAAGAACAAAGACGACGAGATCCTCCCGACCCCGTCGATCCCGGGCTCCTTCAACACCGAGGAGCTCCTCGCGACGGCCTCGCGGCTGCGCAGCCTCGGCCTCTCGGAGCACGAGATCGCGAGCAAGGTCTTCGCCCCGTTCATCATCGGCGGCTACGCGACGTGGATCGACACCTGGGGCGCGCCCCGGTACGGCCCGGGCCCGCTCGTGCGGACGCACGAGGGCCAGGACGTCTTCTGCGACATGGGCACGCCGCTGCTCGCGTCCGAGGCCGGGACGATCGAGTTCGACGACGGCGGTCTCGGGGGCCTGGTCGCGCGGCTCCACCGTTCCGACGGCTCCTACTGGTACTACGCGCACCTCTCCGACTGGAACACCGAGGAGTTCTCCTCCGGCGACCGGGTCGAGGTCGGCGACGTCATCGGCTACTGCGGCAACACGGGCAACGCCCTGACGACGCCGGCACACGTCCACTTCGGCTGGTACCAGCCCAACGGCGAGGCGAAGAACCCGATGCGCATGCTCGTCTTCTGGCTGCGCCAGGCGCAGGGGCGGGCACTCGGTCTCGAGGCCCGCACGGTCGACAGGCGGGTCAGGATCGCCGACCGCCTCACGTTCGCCCGCCAGTTCGGCGACGCGTTCGCACCGGACCGCTCGGAGCTGACGGTGTCCGGAGGCTCGTTGTGGGCGTCGGGCTCTTCGCCGGCGACCGGCGCGTTCGCGCTGGCCGAGTCGGCGCTGCAGGAGGCGCTGGCACGCACGACGTTCGCGCTCGACGAGACGACGACCACCGCGTTCACCGACCTCGGCGTCGGGAACGCCGTCGAGGGAGAGGCCGCGCCGGACTCTCGTCTGACCGACCTGCTCTCCGGCCACGACCACGCGACGGAGTCGAGCGACTAGGGCGCACCGTCCGTTGCGATATCTTCGCAACGCAGCAACTCGGCGGGATACTCAAGTGGCCAAAGAGGACCGGCTGTAAACCGGTTGGCTTGTCCTTCCCAGGTTCGAATCCTGGTCCCGCCACTGCCACGGGTCGGCTGGGCGAGCGGTCGAGGAGAGACGTGAAGGACTATCGCTCGTACTCGTTCTGGCTCGACACCTGCGGCGACGACCTCACGCCGCGCCCGTCGTTGCGAAGCCCCGAGACGGTCGACGTAGCGATCGTCGGCGCGGGGTACACGGGGTTGTTGACCGCGGACTACCACAAGCAGGCGGACCCCTCGCTGCGCGTGGCGATCGTCGAGAAGGAGATCGCAGGCTTCGGCGCGTCGGGCCGCAACGGCGGGTGGTGCTCCGCTCTGTTCGCAGGAGCCCGGAGCGCGAAGGACATGCACGGCCCCCTCGCGGCGACGGTCGACGAGGTCGGCCGGGTCGTGGACGCGGAAGGCATCGACGCGCACTGGCACAAGGGCGGGACGCTGACGCTCGCGACCTCGCCGGCTCACGTGCCTCGCGTGCGCGACGAGGCCGCGTCGTCCGACGCGCGCTGGCTGGGAGAGGCCGAGGTGGCGGAGCGGATCCGGGTCCCGGGCTGCTTAGGGGCCGCGTTCACACCGCACTGTGCGCGCGTGCACCCGGCGCGGCTCGTGCGCGGCCTTGCCCGCGTCGTCGAGGGCATGGGTGTGTCGATCTGCGAGAGGACCCCCGCGCTGGGGATCGAGCGGGGCCGGATCGACGTCCCCGGAGCGTCACTGACCGCAGACGTCGTCGTGCGCGCTACCGAGGGGTACTCGGTGACGCTGCCGCGGATGCGGCGGCGCGTCGTCCCGCTCTACTCGCTGATGATCGTCACCGAGCCTCTGTCCGAGTCGTTCTGGGAACACGTCGGGTGGGCGGGTGCCGAGACGATCACCGACGGGCGTCACCTGCTCGTCTACGCACAACGCACCGCGGACGACCGGATCGCGTTCGGGGGCCGCGGCGCGCCCTACCACTACGGGTCGCGCATCTCCGACAGCTTCGACGACGAGCCGAAGGTGTTCGCCGAGCTCGAACGTGTCCTCCACGAGCTCTGGCCCGACGCCCGCGGCGCGCGCATCACGCATCGCTGGGGGGGCGCGCTCGGCGTCCCGCGCGACTGGTACTCGTCGGTCGGCTTCGATCGCGCCGCCGGCCTCGCGTGGGCGGGCGGCTACGTCGGCGACGGCGTGTCCACGTCGAACCTCGCCGGCAGGACGTTGCGCGACCTGATCCTCGGGCACGACACCGAGCTCACGCGGCTCCCGTGGGTCGGCCACCGTTCGAGGTCGTGGGAGCCGGAGCCGCTGCGCTGGCTCGGCGCGAACGCGGCCTTGTGGACGATGGGCAGCGCCGACCGGGCCGAGGCCCGCACGGGCAAGCCGTCGCGGCGCGCGCAGGTAGTCGGGAAGCTGATCGGCCTCTAAACGCGCGCAGCTATCTCGGACAGCGCGCGACCCACGGGCGTCCGCACCACGACGTCGGCCGCCGCGTCGTAGCGCGTCGGCTCCGCGTTCATCACGACGACCGTCGCTCCCGCGCCCGCCGCGACGGCGGGCAAGTACGCGACGGGATAGACGGTCAGCGACGTCCCGATGGCGAGGAAGAGGTCGCACGACTCGGCCGCCTCGTGCGCGCGTCGCATGTCGGCTTCGTTCAGCGCCTGGCCGAACGAGATCGTCGCCGACTTGAGGATTCCTCCACACGTGCGGCACGCCGGATCCGCCTCACCCGCCCTCACCCTTTCCAGCGCGGCCTCCATCGGGGCACGCTCGTCGCAGGACATGCACATGACCTCGCGCAGCGTGCCGTGGATCTCGACGAGCCGGTCGGGCGACGTGCCCGCCTTCTGATGCAGCCCGTCGATGTTCTGAGTGACGAGCGTATGCAGCTTGCCCTTGCGCTCGAGCTGGGCGAGCGCAAGGTGGCCCGCGTTCGGCGTTGCCGTCCACGCCGGGTGCTCCATCCGGGACCGCCACGCGAAGACCCTCAGCTCCGGGTCCTCCATGTAGGCCTTCAGGGTCGAGAGCCGTTCGGCCTTCGGGTCCTTGGTCCAGACCCCCTGGGGGCCGCGGAAGTCGGGGATGCCGGACTCGGTAGAGATTCCGGCCCCCGTGAGCGCGACGACGCGGCCGGCAGAGCGGACCAGCCCGGCGACGCGTTCCAGAAGGTCGTCCTCGCCGGGAACCGGCCCCGGCGCGGGCACGCTAGGCACGCTCGGGCCTCACGTCTCCGCCCCGGCGGTGAACGGCCAGGCCCGCCAGCGCGTCTACGACTATGCGGTGCGCGGCCATCGCCGTGATGTCGGCGTGGTCGTACGGCGGCGAGACCTCGACCACGTCCATCCCGGCCAGGCCCTTCGCCACCGTCAGCTTCCGTATCGCCCGCAGCAGCACGCGCGTCGACATGCCGCCCGGCTCCGGCGTCCCCGTCCCCGGCGCGAAGGCGGGATCGAGCACGTCGACGTCGACCGACAGGAACAGGTGCTCCGCCGGCGCGATCCGCTCGAGCACGTCGTCGATCACCGCGTCTATGCCGCGATCGATCACGTCTTCCATCCGATGCCAGCCCACGCCCGCGGCGCGCGCCCACGCCCACTCGTCGGGGTTCGGCCAGTACCCGCGCAGGCCGACCTGCACGAGCCGTTCCCCGGGGAGGACCCCTTCGTCGACGAGGTGTCGGAACGGCGTCCCGTGCGCACGCGCCACGCCCCAGTTCTCGGTCGCCGTGTCCGTGTGCGTGTCGAACTGCACGACCGCGAGCGAGCCCTTCGGCAGCGACGCGGCAACCGCGGCTACGTCGGGGTACGCGATCGAGTGGTCGCCTCCCAGCACGACCGGCACCGCGCCGGCGGCCACGACGCGGCCGACCGCAGCAGAGATGGCGACGTGGCTCGCGGCGGGGTCGCCCGGAACGACCTCGGCGTCACCGTGGTCGACGACCCGCAGCTCCGCGAACGGGTCGACCCCGAGGTCCATGTGCCACGTCTTCGGAGGGCCGCCCCCGTCGATCGCGGTGCGGATCGCACGCGGCCCGAAGCGTGCGCCGGGACGGTGCGTGACGTACTCGTCCATCGGCGCGCCGACGATCGCTACGTCGGCCCCCTGCAGCGATTCCTCGTCCAAGGCGAGCGGGACCTTCTGGAACGTCGTCGCGCCCGCGAATGCGGGCTCCCAGTCGCGGCCGGTTCTCATCGAGGCATTGTCTCAGGCGTGCATGGCGTGGTCCTCGAAGGCACCTGTTTGCGCTGCGGGACTAGTCCACATGGGCTGTGCGCTTTTTGGTCCAAAGGGGCTATGTCCAGCGCCGAGACCGTCGGCCATAGTACGTAGCGGCTAGGGGGGCCGGCGGCACGCCAGGAGGAGCAGATGCACTCGAAGACGATGCCGCCGCCCACCGCTAGCGTCCGCCGCGGGACACTCGCCGGGGCGCTGTTGCTGCTCGTCGCGACGCTCCCCGTCTCCGGCCCCGCCGGCTCACGCTCCATGCTCGAGGTCGTCGTCCAAGGCGCGGGATCGGCCCTCTTCGCAGCCGAAGCGGTGACCTCCTCGGGAGGCGCCGTCGACGCGGTCTTGCCGATCGTCGACGGCGTCTCGGCGAGGATCCCCGCGGAGCGCCTCGACGAGCTGCGGGCCGACCCGCGCGTACGTTCGGTCACCGCCGACGACCCGATCGCGTTCGACGGTGCCCCGGACACGGGGACCGCCCACCGCATCCAGAAGATCGTGCGCTCGAACGACCTGTGGGCGCGCGGCATCGACGGAGCCGGCACGACAGTCGCGCTGCTAGACACCGGCGTCTACGCCGCGCATCCCGACCTCGCCGGGAGGGTCGTGCACTGCGAGGACCTCTCGCACGAAGCCGGCACCGAGGCCCACTGCGCGGACACGTTCGGTCACGGCACGTTCATGGCGGGTCTCATCGCAGGCGACGGCAGCGCGTCGCACGGCAAGCACACCGGTGCGGCCCCCGGCGCGCGCATCGTCTCCGTCAAGGCCGCGGGGTTCGACGGTGCGACCGACGTATCGACTGTCCTCGCCGGCATCCAGTGGATCGTGGCCCACAAGGACGTGTACGGCATCCGCGTGATGAACCTCTCGCTCGGCACGGACTCGGCGCAGGACGACCGGCTCTCGCCGCTCAACTACGCCGTCGAACGGGCGTGGGCGTCGGGCATCGTCGTCGTCGTGTCCGCCGGCAACTCCGGCCCGGATGCCGGGACCGTGATGAAGCCTGGCGACGACCCCTACGTCATCACCGTCGGCGCGTCGGACGACGAGGGATCGATGGCGACGGGTGACGACCGCGTGCCCGTCTTCTCGTCGCGCGGCCCCACGCGTGCGAACGGACTGGCGAAGCCGGACCTCGTCTCGCCCGGCGTGCACACGGTGTCGCTGCGCTCGCCCGGGAGCGCGATCGACCAGCGCTACGGCTCGACCGCCGCGATCGGCGGCCACTACTTCAAGGGGACCGGGACGTCCATGGCGACCGCGACCGTGAGCGGGATCGTCGCGCAGCTCCTCCAGGACGAGCCGGGCCTGACGCCCGACCAGGTGAAGGCACGGCTCACGAGCACGGCGCGCGGCATCGCCGAGAGCGACCGCATGCGTGCGGGCGCGGGCCTGGTCGACGCGTTCGCCGCCGCGACCAGCACGAGCATGGCCGCGGCGAACCAGGGACTCGGTCAGGCGACAGGGCTCGGCCTCCTCGAGGGCGACCGGGGAAGCGCGGGCGTCGAGGTCGTGACGCCTCTCGGGCAGATCTTCCTCCAGGGCGAGTACGTCGCGCAGACCGACCCCGACGAAGTCTCCGTGACGAACCCGGCCGGTCTCGTCCCGTGGGCCGGCGCGACCTGGAAGGCCGACGGCTGGGACGCCGAGTCGTGGGCCGGCGCGACCTGGAAGTCCGGCGACTGGGCGGGCGCGACCTGGAAGGGCGCGACGTGGAAGGCGACGGTCTGGGACGGCGCGACGTGGAAGGGCGCGACCTGGAAGAACGCCGACTGGGACGGTGCGACGTGGAAGGGCGCGACGTGGAAGGGCGCGACCTGGAAGGCCACGTCGTGGCAGACCAGGAGGTATGCGGCGGCATGGGAATGACGTGGGGCTAAGGTCCCGCGCCCTTCACCTCTACGTCGCCGCACTCGCAGCGGCCCTCGTCGTCGTGCTCCTCGGCTCGACGACGGACCCGGCGCCGGGACGGGAGGTCGCGGCCTTCGCGGTCCTCACGATCCTGTTCGCTCTCACCGAGCTCACCGACCTCACGTTCCACGGCAAGGGCGGCGACTGGGGGCTGAGCGCGTCGGAAGCCTTGCTGCTCCCGATGGTGGTCGTGCTCCCCGCGGGCGAGCTCGTCTGGGCGGTCACTCTCGCGATCGCCGCGGCCCGCGTCTACCGCCGCAAGGCGGGGTGGCTCAAGGGGATCTTCAACGTCGCGCAGTACGGCTGTGGAGCGGCGGCTGCGGCGGGCGTCTGGTACGCGCTCTCCGACCCGGCGCCCGCGCTGACGCTGCGCAACGCGGCAGTCGCCGTGCTCGCCGTGCTCACGTTCACCGTCCTGACCCACGTCTTCGTCGCGATCGTGATGGCGATCGCCGGGAACGCGCGGCTGACGAGCGCGCTCGACGGAGTCTGGACGCCAGCGTTGATCAACCTCGCCGGCAGCGTCGTGCTCGGGCTCCTCTTCGCCTCCGCGATCCTGTCGAGTCGCTGGACCGTCGCGTTGTTCCCGCTCCCGCTGCTCGGCCTATACCTCGGCTACCGCGCGGTGCTGCGCCAGCGCGACGAAGCCGAGCGCCTGCGACCCCTCCACGCCGCGAGCCGCGCGCTCGCGGGCCGCCCCGAGCGCGACGAGGCGCGC
>DASQDO010000163.1:0-3608 GCA_035634135.1 Actinomycetota bacterium | reverse complement strand
AGGGATCGCCGCCGACTCGTTCATCGTCGCGTTCGAGCGGCTGAAGGACGAGGTCCGTTCCGGCAAGAGCCTCCGGGCCGCGGTGCAACGGGGGTCGGACCGCGCGATCAAGACGATCCTCGTCGCCGATTTCGTCACCGGCATAGCCGCGGTGATCCTGTTCTTCCTCGCGGTGGGGCCGGTGCGCGGGTTCGCCTTGACGCTCGGGCTGTCCACCCTCGTCGACGTCCTACTCGCCTTCTTCCTGATCCGGCCGGCGATGGTCCTGCTCGGCCGCACCAAGCACTTGGGCGGCGCGGCCGTCGGGGCCCGGGACACCGCGGAGGCACCCGCATGATGGACGCACTCCGGCGCCTCTACAGGGGCGAGACCAAGATCGACTTCATCGGCAAGCGCAACATCTGGTTCGCGATCTCCGGCGCCATCCTCGTGATCTGCCTGGGGTCGCTGATCCTCCGCGGCTTCGACTACGGGATCGAGTTCGAAGGTGGCGTCGCCATCCAGGCCCCCATCGCCGCAGACGGGCCCGTGGCAGACCTCTCCAGCGCCGAGGTCATCGGGGAGGTCCGCGGCGCGCTGGCGGAGTTCGACGCCGACGACGCGCAGATCCAGGTCGAGGAGGCCACCGACGGCGGGGATCGCGACGTCATCGTGCAGACGGCGGAGATCGCCGACCCGGAGCGACAGCAGGAGGTCGTCAACGCGGTCAGCGAGGCCGTCGGCGCGACGATCGAGGAGACCGACAGTCAGCGCATCGGCAGCAAATGGGGAGCCGAGATCACGGACAAGGCCGTCCGCGCCCTCGTGATCTTCGTGTTCGTGATCCTCGCTTTCATCTCGTGGCGCTTCGACTGGAAGATGGGGGTCGCCGCGATCATTGCGCTGCTGCACGACCTTCTGATCACCGCGGGGGTCTACTCCCTCGTCGGTTTCGAGGTCACGCCGTCCACCGTGATCGCGATCCTGACCATCCTCGGTTACTCGCTCTACGACACCGTGGTCGTCTTCGACAAGGTCGAGGAGGACGCAGACGCGTACGCGGGGACCGGACGGATGACGTACCAGGGCGCGGCCAACCTCGCGATGAACCAGGTGTTCGCGCGGTCGCTGAACACGTCGATGACGACGTTGATCCCGGTCGCGGCGCTGCTGTTCGTCGGTGCCGGCCTGGCGGGGGCCGCGACCCTCAAGGACCTCGCGCTCGCGCTCTTCGTCGGGATCCTGGGCGGCACCTACTCGTCCATGTACATCGCGACCCCCGTGCTCTCGGTGATGAAGGAGCACGAGCCCCGGTACCGCAACGTGCGCGAGAAGATGCAGCGCGCCGCCGAGCGAGCGGAGGCCCGCGGGACCGACGTGGTCTCCCCGGTCGAGGCCGCGGCAGGAGTGGGCAGCGCCCCGGTGCGGCCGGCCGCGCCGGCGGCGGGCCCGGCCCGTGCGCGCGCCGGTTCGAAGAAAGCGAAGCGCCGGAGACAGAGATGAGCCCGGGGACGCACGACTGGCTGAAGGAGCACATCCGGGACATCCCGGACTTCCCGAAGCCGGGGGTCGTCTTCAAGGACATCACGCCGCTGCTCGCCGACAAGAAGGCGTTCGCCTACACGATCGACGCGATCTCGCACGAGTTCGACCGCGACGAGATCGACAAGGTCGTCGGGATCGAGGCGCGCGGGTTCATGGTGGCGGCCCCCCTGGCATACCGCTTCACCGCCGGGCTGATCCCCGTCCGCAAGAAGGGCAAGCTCCCCTGGGAGGTCGCGTCGCAGGAGTACTCGCTCGAGTACGGCGTCGACCATCTCGAGATGCACCGGGACGCGATCGAGCCGGGCGAGCGCGTGCTGGTCGTGGACGACGTGCTCGCGACCGGAGGGACTGCAGCGGCGACGGCGGCACTGATCGAACGCTGCGGGGGCAAGGTCTCGGCCCTTGCGACGATCATGGAGCTGACGTTTCTCGGGGGCCGGGCGCGGCTGGAGGGCTACGAGTTCCTGAGCCTCATTTCGTACTGACATAACGGACATAAGAGCCTTCCCCCTGTCTTGTGTCGACTCGAATCCTTACGCTCTGTTTCGACATGTCCCGGACCGAAGACGCGCCCAAACGCCGCTCGCTCAGCTACATCCGTCTCGCCGCGTTCCTCGCGTCCCAGCCGGCTAACCGGGACGCGATCGAGCTCGGCGTCGACGAGATCGCGGACCTGGTCGACGAGGAGCTCCCCGCGAACGCGCGCTTCCCGTCGTGGTGGCGCAACGACCCCAAGCGCATGCACAGCCGCGCCTGGCTGACCGCGGGCTGGGAGGTCAAGCACATGGGCGGCGGCAGACCGAGCGTCCTCTTCGTGCGCCGTAAGGACGCCGAAGCCGCGCCTTAGCCCAAAGCCCGCCCTTAGACGCGACAATGGGGTATGGCAGCACCGTCCGACCGCACCGCGACGACCCCGGCCCCCGCGCCGCCTGAGAGCCCGCCGCCCCCCGAACGGGCGCCGGCGCGCGAGCCCACCCCGGCCCCGCAGCCTCCCGGCCGTGGCGCACCGCGCGGCGTCAAGGCCGTCCTCAAGAAGGTGCGGCCGGCGAAGTCTCCGGCTACGCCTGCCCTCGACGCGATCGTCAAGGAGGTCAAAGCCCGCCGCGCCAAGGCCGACTTGAAGATCGTCGAGCGCGCCAACGAGATCGCCGAGGCGTACCACTCGGGCCAGATGCGCAAGTCCGGCGACCCGTTCATCACGCACCCTCTCGGCGTCGCGCTCTCGCTCGCGAAGCTGGGCCTCGACGAGACCACGGTCGCGGCAGGGCTGCTACACGACGCCGTCGAGGACACGGAGCTCACCCTGGCCGAGGTCGAGGCCGAGCTCGGCTTCGAGGTGGCGCAGCTGATCGACGGGGTCACGAAGCTCGACAAGATGCGGCTGCGCTCCGCCGAGCACGGGCGAGCCGAGAACCTCCGCAAGATGATCGTCGCGACGGCCAAGGACGTCCGCGTGCTCCTCGTGAAGATCGCCGACCGGCTGCACAACATGCAGACGCTCGCGCCGCTGGCCCCGGAGAAGCGCAAGGTGATCGCGAACGAGACCCTCGAGATCTACGCCCCCCTCGCGCACCGGCTCGGGATGTACGCGGTGAAGTGGCAGCTCGAGGACCTCGCGTTCATGACCATGCACCCGAAGCGCTACGCGGAGATCGAGGCGCTCGTGCAGCAGCGGCAGCCGGAGCGCGAGCGTGTGCTCGACGAGGTCGTCACGCAGATCCTCGACAAGATGAAGGACATGAAGATCAAGGCGGAGGTCTTCGGCCGCCCCAAGAACCTTTACGCGATCTACGAGAAGATCGTGCTCCGCGGCAAGCAGTTCGAGGAGATCTTCGACCTGGTCGGCATCCGCGTCGTCGTCGAGTCGGTGAAGGACTGCTACGGGGCGCTCGGCGCGCTGCACACGCTGTTCACCCCCGTGCCGGGGCGGTTCAAGGACTACATCGCGATGCCCAAGTTCAACCTGTACCAGGCCCTGCACACCACCGTGATGGGGCCGGGGGGCCGCGTGATGGAGATCCAGATCCGGACCGAGGCGATGCACCGCGCGGCCGAGACGGGCATCGCGGCCCACTGGCTCTACA
>DASQDO010000162.1:0-11401 GCA_035634135.1 Actinomycetota bacterium | reverse complement strand
GCCTCGGCGACGACCTCGGCGGCCGCGTCGAGCGCGTCGACGGGCGAGGCCAGCCGGGCGGGAAGCTCTCGCCACGTCCGCACGCGCGCCCGCACGGCGTCGTCGAACGCGAGGAGACGAGCCCGCGCTACGTCGCCTTCGGCCAGCGTCGCCGCGCGCCGCGCCTCGTCGGGGTCCGCTCCGGCGGCGACCAGCACCTCGGAGACGCGCTCGAGCGGGACGGGGTCGAGCCGCACGACCCGGCAACGGGAAGTGATCGTCTCGAGCACCTCCTCCTCGTGGTCCGAGACGAGCACGAACACGGTGTCGGGCTGCGGCTCCTCGAGCGTCTTCAGCAGGGCGTTCTGCGCGGCGTCGTTCATGCGGTCGGCGTCCTCGATGACGAAGACCTTGTACGAGGCCTCGAACGGCGAACGCGCGGCCTCCGGTATGACGGCCTCGCGCACGACGTCGACCGGGATGATCACGCCCTCGGGCTCGACGTGGTGCACGTCGGGATGCCGGTTGCGCAGAGCGCGGGCGCATCCGGAGCACTCCCCGCAGGCGACGCCCGGCCCCCGCTCGCACACGAGAGCCGCGGCGAGCGCGAACGCGACCGCGCGCTTGCCGGTGCCGCGCGGCCCCGTCAGGAGCCACGCGTGTGCGATCTGGCCGGCGGCCAGCTGCTCGGCGAGTCGCTCGGCCGCCGCGACGCCGGCGACGCCGTCCCAGGCGCTCACCGCTGGGGGAACCCGCCGTCGCGCAGGAAGCCCGCGAGCCGCGCCTCGTCCTCGCCCGAGGTCCGCGCCTCGAACGCCTCGACGACGTCCTGGTGGACCTCGGACTGCGGGCGGTTCGCGTCGAGCACGACGAACCGGTCGGGATAGCGGCGGGCGAGCTCGAGGTACGCGTCACCGACCTTGTCGTGGAACGTCGACGCCTCCTGCTCGATGCGGTCGGGGTCGCGGTCGATGCGCCGCAGGCCGAGGCGCGACTCCATGCTCAAGAAGAAGACGACGTCCGGCATGAGGTCCTTCGTCGCCCACTTGCTGATCCGGTACACCTCCTCGAGCCCGAGCTCGCGCGCCACGCCCTGGTACGCGAGCGAAGAGTCCACGAAACGATCCGACACGACGATCTTCCCCGCCTCGAGCGCAGGACGGATGACCTCCGCCACATGCTGGGCTCGGTCGGCCGCGTACAGCAGGGCCTCGGTGCGCGCGTCCATCGACGCGAGCGAGGGGTCGAGGAGGACCTCGCGTACCCTGCGGCCGATCTCGGTGCCGCCCGGCTCCCTCGTGGTCACGACGTCGGCGCCGCGTGCCTCGAGCCACCGGACGAGCGCCGCCATCTGCGTGCTCTTGCCGGAGCCGTCGCCGCCCTCGAAGACGACGAAGTAGCCGCGCTCGACCCGAGGTGGCGCCGAAGGGGCGGCTTCCCCCGGGGCGGCTTCCTCGCGCGCCCGGATGGCGCGCATGGACACGACGCCACCGACGACGGCGACGCCGCCGGCGAGCCACAGCGTTATGCGGCTGCCCGGGAGGTCGAGCGTCCCCAGAGGCGACGTCAGCTGGTAGTGACCCAGGAACCCGGCGATGAAGGGGAAGAGCCCGAGCCCGACCAGCGTCCCTATGCGGATCACGGTATAGGCGGCGCTGAACGTCCGGCCCCGCAGCTCGTCCGTCGTCGTCTCGTGCATGAGCGAGTACCCCGTGGAGTACGCCGCGCCGCCGAAGAAGCCGAGCGCGCTCGCCAGCGGGATCGCCGCGTTGAGGCTGCCGACGCTGGCAAGTCCGATCAGCCCTACCCCCACGAGCAACAGCGACGACGAGAACAGGACGTCCTTCTGGATCCGGCGCGCGATCAGGCCCACCGCGAGCAGACCGATGATCATGCCGGTCGCGAGGAACCCGATCAGGAACGCGAAGCCACGGTCGCCGCCGCCGAGGACGTCGTCGACGAACGCGACGCCGAGCGAGAACACGGCCCCCGCAGCGGTGAACGTCAGCGCGATCCCGAGCAACCACGGCCGCACCTGCTTGTGCTCGAACACGAACTTCAGGCCCTCGAACAGGTCGCGCTTCACCTGGCCCAGGTCCATGTGCTCGATCCGCGTTCGCGTCGACGGGATCGTCAGGCTCGAGATCATGAGGGCCGAGAACAGGAACGAGAGCGAGTTGACGCCTAGGGCGAGCGCTTCGGGCCTGCTCTCGAGCCCGGCGAAGAACGTGAAATGCCCGGCCAGGAACGCGGCCAGCGTCGCCATGAAGGCGAAGACGACGGAGCCGAGCGGGAACGGCGCGTAGACCGCGATCAACGACAGCGAGTTCGCATGCGTCAGCTCCTGAGGCTTGACGAAGTGAGGCAGCGACGCGTCCTTCGCCGGCCCCCACACCAGCGTCAGCGACTCGAGGACCGCGGAGGCGAGCAGCAGGTAGAGCAGGTTCTCGACGAACGGAAGCGAGAAGATGATCCCGGCGCGCATCAGGTCCGAGATCACCATCGTCTTCTTGCGGTCGAAACGGTCCGCGAACACACCCGCTATCGGGCCGACGAAGAACCCGGGGAGGACGCGGGCGGTCATGACCGCCCCCACGCCGATCGAGCCCCCGATGTCCTGGGCCAGCACGACCAGGGCGACGACGCCGAGCCAGTCGCCGAGGCTCGACACGAACTGCGCGAGGAAGAACCGGAAGAAGTTCCCGTTGCGGAGCAGCGAGAGGTACGAGACGCCTTCTTCGGCGGGCTCTGCGACGTGCAGGTCTGCCTCGGGTTGGTGGATCGTCAGCCTCCAGATGCTCCGCGCCGCCCAGTCGACGCCCTGAGTCTAGGGCCGGGTAGCCGGGGGGCAGCGTAGCCTCAGGAGGCGGCTTCTTCCTTCTTGCGCGGCTTCTTCTTGATGTACTTGCACTCGGGGTAGTTCGAGCAGCCGGTGAAGGGGCCGAACCGTCCCCGCTTCTCGACGAGGCCGGATCCGCAGTCCGGGCACTTCTCGCCCGTCTCCTTCGGCGGCTCCTTCTTGATGAACTTGCACTCGGGGTAGTTGGAGCACCCGACGAAGGGGCCGAAGCGGCCGGACTTCGCCACGAGCTCGTTGCCGCAGTTCGGGCACTTCTCGCCCGTGCCCTCGGGGTCCGGGAGCGGCTCGCCGTGCTCGTCGAGCTGCTGCGACCACTTGCACTCGGGCCAGCCCGAGCACGACAGGAACCACAGCCCGTGCTTGCCGAACTTCTGGACGACCGGACGGCCGCAGTTGGGACAGGTCTTGTCGGTCGGGCGCTCGGGCCGCGACATCTTGTCGCTCTGCTCGGCGACGTGCGCGGTGAACGACTCGAAGAACTCGCGCACGAGCGGGTCCATCTCGCGCGAGCCGACCGCGACCTGGTCGAGGTCCTCCTCCATGCGCGCGGTGAACTCGACGTCGACGACGTCCGGGAAGTGGGCCTCGAGGAGCTCGACCACGACCTCGCCGCGCGGCGTCGGGAACAGTCGCCGCGACTCGGTGCGGACGTACTCGCGGTCGACGAGCAAGCGGACCGTCGGCGCGTACGTCGACGGGCGGCCGATGCCGACCTCCTCCATGCGGCGGACGAGCGTCGCCTCGGTGAAGCGCGGCGGGGGCTGGGTGAAGTGCTGCGCCGCGTCGAGGGCGCGGAGATCGAGCACCTGGCCCTCCTCGAGCTCCGGCAGAAGGCCCTCGGCCTCCTCGGTCTCGTCGTCGCCGGTCTCGAGGTAGACGCTCATGTACCCCTTGAACTTGAGGATCTGCCCGGTGGCGCGGAACGTCGTCCCGTTGGACTCGACGTCCACGGACGTCGCGTCGTAAACGGCTTCGGCCATCTGCGAGGCCATCGTGCGCTGCCAGATGATCGCGTACAGCTTCAGCGCGTCCGCGTCGACGGCCCCCGCCAGGTCGGTCGGGGAGACCTCGGCCGACGCGGGCCTGATCGCCTCGTGTGCCTCCTGGGCCCCCTTGGACTTAGCGGTGAACTTGCGGGCCTCGTGGAACTCCTTGCCGAACTGGGTCTCGACGACGCGGCCGATCTCGCCGAGCGCGTCGTTCGAGAGGTTCGTCGAGTCCGTTCGCATGTAGGTGATGTGGCCGGCCTCGTACAGGCCCTGCGCCAGCTTCATCGTCTTCCACGTCGGGAAGCCGAGCTTGCTGGACCCTGCCTGTTGGAGCGTCGACGTCTTGAACGGCGCCGGCGGCTTGCGGCGACGCTCGGTCTTGCGGATCGCGGTGACGGTCCAGGGGCCGGGCTCGACGCGATCCTTGAGCGACGTCGCCGTCGCCTCGTCGCCCAGAGCGAACTTCTCCTTCTCGCCGACGGGATAGAGCGCGGTCAGCTCGTCGCCGCCCTCCGTCGCCAGCTTCGCGGTCAGGTCCCAGTACTCGACGGGGTTGAACGCCCTGATCTCGCGCTCACGCTCGACCACGAGGAAGAGGGCCGCGCTCTGCACGCGGCCCGCCGACAGGTTCGGGCCGACGTTGCGCCACAGCAGCGGCGAGAGCTTGTAGCCGACGATGCGGTCGACGACGCGACGGGCCTGCTGCGCGTCCACGAGCGCCATGTCGATCGAACGAGGGTTCTCGAAGGCCTCGGTCACGGCCTTCTTCGTGATCTCGTTGAACGTGACGCGACGCGTCGTCTCGGGCTTCAGCTTGGCGAGCTCGGCTACGTGCCAGGCGATCGCTTCGCCCTCGCGGTCGGGGTCGGGGGCGAGCCAGACGGTCTCGGCCTCCTTGGCGGCCTTGCGGATCGCCGTCATCGCCTTCTTCGCGGTGGCGCGGGAGATCGGCTCGTACGCGATCTTGACGCCGCCGTTGACCTCGATCCCGAAGTCGGACTTCGGCAGGTCGCGGACGTGCCCCATCGAGGCAAGCACCTTGTAGTCCTTGCCCATGTACTTCTCGATCGTCTTCGCCTTCGCAGGCGACTCGACTATTACGAGGTTCTTGGCCACACGGCTCCTTGGTCTGCTGCGGCGGAAAATTCCGCCGGTGAGGCGGCCCGCTCTCGTTCCGGACTCGGTCCGGGGGCCGCTTATGCCATTGCTCGGCAGTCGTTGTCAACCAACGCCTCCGGCCCCCCGGGGCTTCCCTGGCCCCCTGACCAGGGCTTTCGCGCTCGCGAAATCCGACTACCATCGGCGCCCGTGGACGCCATCCTGGAACCCGTCATCCACTTCATGGAGGACTTCGTCACGGACTACGGGTACCTGGCGATCTTCCTCCTGATGAGCGCCGAGTCGGCACTGATCCCGTTCCCGAGCGAGGTGACGATGCTCGTCGGGGGCTGGTACTCCGCCGACGGGACCCTCTCCTTCTTCTGGGTCGTGACGGCCGGGGTGCTCGGGAACCTCGTGGGTTCGTGGCTCGCATACGCCCTCGGGCGCAAGACGGGCCGGACGCTCCTCGACAAGTACGGGAAGTACGTGCTGATCCGGAGCCACGACGTCGACAAAGCCGAGATCTGGTGGGCCAAGCACGGCGACGCCGCGACGTTCTTCTCGCGGCTCCTGCCGGTGATCCGGACGTTCATCTCGCTCCCGGCGGGGATCGCGAAGATGCCGTTCGGCAAGTTCACGATCTACACGTTCCTGGGCGTCGTGCCGTGGACGGCGGGCCTGACGTGGCTCGGCGTCGTGGTCGAGGACAACTGGGAGAAGGTCCTGGGCTACTTCGACCTGCCGACGCTGATCATCGGCGCGCTGCTGGTCGCGGCCGCCCTGTGGTGGTACCTACGGCGTCGCAAGGCGAGGGCCGCGGTAGCGGGGGCCGCTGGCGACGGGGTCCCGCCCGAGGGCTAGCGGACACCCACGTGGTCAGGGCGCGGTGAGGCCTATCTCCGGCGCTACCTCTTGCAGGCCCCCGATCGAGATGGCTATGAACTCGTCCATCGGGATCCCGATCTTCTCCTCGACGCCGCGGATCTTGTCCCGCTCGACGCCGGGCGCGAACGACTTCTCCTTCAGCTTCTTCTTCACCGACGAGACCTTCATCCCCTCGGCTTTCTCTGGCCTCACCAACGCGCACGCGACCAGCAGCCCCGCCACTCCGTCCGCGTGCACGATCGCCTTCGACATCGTGTCCGTCTGGTTGGTCTCGTACTTGTGCCCCAGGATCGCGTTCAGGATCTGCTCGTCGTCGAAGCCCTCGGCCCTCAGCCACTCGATCGTGAGCTGCGTGTGCCGTTCCTCGTCGCCGTGCGTCTCGTCCATGTCGAGGTCGTGGAAGAGCCCGGCCAGACCCCAGCGGTGCGCGTCCTCGCCGAAGTGCCGGGCCAGCGCGCGCATCACGCCTTCGACCGAGACGAGGTGGCGGAAGGTGACGTCGGTGTGCACGTACTTGCGCACGAGCGCGACCGCGGCGTCGCGCTCAATCATTCGCCCGTCAGCGCCTTCTTGAGGTCGCCCTCGGCGGCCGGCGACGCGAGCGCGAGCACCTCGTCACCCACCTGCAGCGGCGTCTCGGACCTCGGCGCGATTACGTGACGCTCGCGCACGACTGCGACGATCGTGCAGTCCGGGGGCATGTTCAGGTCGGCGACGGTCTTGCCCACCGCGGGGGACGCCGACGCGAGCGTGACCTCGAGCAGCGCGACCTTGCCCTGTTCGAGATTGAGCAGACGTACGAGGTCGCCGACGGAGACGGCCTCCTCGACGAGAGACGCGAGCAGGTGCGGCGTGCTGACCGCGACGTCGACGCCCCACGACTCGGTGAACAGCCACTCGTTGTCGGGGTGGTTCACGCGGGCGACGACCCGCGGCACCGCGAACTCCTGCTTGGCCAGCAGCGAGATCACGAGGTTGTCCTCGTCGTCTCCCGTCGCCGCGACGACGACCTCGCAAGAAGAGAGCACGGCCGCGTCGAGCGTGTGCAGCTCGCACGCGTCGCCGTTGACCCAGCTGACCTCGAGGTCCTCGCGGGTGGTCTGGATGACCTCCTTGTTCTGCTCGATCATCACGATGTCGTGGCCCTTGCGCTTGAGGTCGCTGGCCACGTAGCTGCCGACGTTGCCGGCCCCCGCGATCGCGATACGGATCCTGCGCTCGCCGCTCACTCGGGGCGCCCCACGGTCTTGATCTCCTCGCCGAGCTCGGCCGCGTCGGCGCGGACGATCGAGATGTGGAGGATGTCGCCGTCCTGGACCGTCAGGTCCTTGTCGGGCACGCGGGGGACGCCGAAGCGGCTGACCGCGACCACGCGGCGGCGGCCGGGCACGTCCACCGACAGCACCTTCTGCCCGACGACCTCGGGCGGTGCGGGCAGCGCCGTCACGACGACCTCGCCGTTGTCGATCGTGTACTCGACCGAGACCTCCTCGGGCAGGAGCGTCCGGAGGATCTGGTCGGTCGTCCATCGCACGGTCGCCACGGTCTGGATGCCGAGCCGCTGGTAGATCTGCGCGCGGCGCGGGTCGTAGATACGGGCGACGACCTGCGGGACGCGGTAGTGCTCCTTCGCGACCCGTGCGGACAGGATGTTCGAGTTGTCGCCGTTGGTCACCGACGCGAACGCGGCGGCCTCCTTGATACCGGCGTCTTCGAGGATCTCCCGGTCGAACGCGAACCCGACGACCTTCCTTCCCGCGAAACCGGGCTTGAGTCGCTCGAAAGCCTTGGCCGACTTGTCGACGACGACGACGGAGTGCCCGAGCCGTTCGAGGTTCGACGCAAGCTCCGATCCGACGCGGCCGCAGCCGGCGATGATCACCTGCACCTCGAGCGCGGGCTCCTCTCCTGTTAGGAAAATACGCGGGCCGGCGTCAGCCCCCCGGCGGGCGATACTGCCATACTTGCGCTCCGTGGCCTTCTTCAAGAACGCGGTCGAGCGACTCGCCCGGCCGCCCGAGGAGATCAGGGCGGAGAACCTCCGGCGATGGGCCGCGACGGTGGTCGGAGTCACCTCCATTGCGCACCTCGAGCCACGCCGCCGCTGCCGCGCCGCGGGCGTCATCCAGAACATCAGGATCGACCCGCGTCCGGGAAGCGGATCGATCGAAGCGACGATCATCGACGGGACCGGGCAGATGGTGGCGCGCTGGCTCGGGCGTCACACGATCTCGGGTATCAGGCTCGGGATGGGCTTGATCATCGAAGGGATCCCGGGCGAGCAGACCGGAGGCGAGCTGATGGTGCTCAACCCGGAGTACGAGCTCGTGCCGGGACCGGAGCACGGCTGACGCGATGAGCAAGCTCCCCGCCGCGCTCAAGCGCGTGGTCCTCGGCCGCCCGATGTCCTCCGGCGAGCTCGAGCACACGCTGCTCCCGAAGACCATCGCGCTCCCGGTGTTCTCCAGCGACCCGCTGTCGTCCAACGCGTACGCGACGCAGGAGGCGCTGATCGTCCTCGTGGCCGCAGGGGCGGCCGGGATGCAGTTCATCTTCCCGGTCGCGATCGCCGTCGCCACGCTGCTCGCGATCGTGGTCGCGAGCTACCGCCAGACCGTCAAGGCCTATCCGACCGGCGGGGGCGCCTACCGCGTGTCGCACGAGAACATCGGGAAGACCGCAGGCCTGCTGGCCGGTTCCGCTCTGCTGTTCGACTACACACTGACGGTCGCGGTGTCGGTCTCGGCCGGAGTCGAGGCGATCACGTCCGTGTCCGCGACACTGGCGGAGTACCGCGTGCCGCTGGCGTTCGGATTCATCGCCTTCGTGACGGTGATGAACCTGCGCGGCGTCCGGGAGTCCGGGACGCTCTTCGCCATACCGACGTACGGGTTCGTCCTGTCGATCTTCATGATGATCGGCACGGGCGTCGCGCAATGCCTCGGGGGATGCCCTCAGGCAGAGAGCGCAGAATTGGTCGACGAGCTGCACATAACCGCCGGCGTCGGAGCGGTGTTGCTGATGAGGGCGTTCGCCGCCGGGACCACCGCTCTGACGGGCGTCGAGGCCATCGCGGACGGCGTTCCGGCTTTCCGGTACCCGCAGTCGAAGAATGCCGCGACGACGCTGGCGATCATGGGCGGGCTCTCGATCTCGATGTTCCTCGGGATCTCGTGGCTCGCCGACCACCTGAACGTCGTCTACGTGCACGACCCCACGTCGGCGAAGCACCAGCCGTCCGTCCTTGCCCAGATCGCGGACACGGTCTTCAGCGGCGGTCCGCTCTTCTACTTCGTGCAGGCGATGTCGGCGTCGATCCTGATCCTCGCCGCCAACACCGCTTACCAGGACTTCCCGAGGCTCGCTTCGATCCTGGCGGCGGACCGCTATCTCCCCCGTCAGTTCATGAACCGCGGCGACCGCCTCGTGTTCTCGAACGGCGTGATCCTTCTCGCCGCCGTCGCAAGTGTCCTCGTCTACGTGTTCGAGGGGAGCTTGACGCGCCTGATCCAGCTCTACCTCATCGGGTGCTTCACGTCGTTCACGCTCTCGCAGACCGGGATGGTCATCCGCGGGAGGAAGCTGAAGGAACCGGGGTGGAAGAAGCGGGCGGTGATGAGCGGCTTCGGAGCGGTGATCACCGGAGGCGTCCTCGTGGTGATCAGCGCGTCGAAGTTCCTCTCGGGCGCCTGGATCGTGTTCACGGCCGTCCCGATCCTGATGTTCCTGATGCGCTCGGTGAACAAGCACTACGTCTCGGTCGAGGGGGAGCTCGCGCACCCCGCGCGCCGGCCGGTCGACCGCCGTCCAGGCGACCAGCACATGGTGATCTACGTCACGACGATGGACGCGGCGGTCGAGCGAGCGCTGGGGTACGCGCGAGCGATGCGGCCCGCGCACGTCTCGGCCGTCACGTTCGACAGCTCACACTTCCGTCTGTGGAAGCGGCTCGCGCCGGACATCCCGATCGAGCTCGCGCCCCAGGGGGCGCGACGGAACAAGGCGATGCGCGCGTTCCTGACGCAGAAGAGAGCCGAGCTCGGCCTCGACCAGGACGACTTCCTCACGCTGCTGATCCCCGAAATCCTCGAGAGCACGAGCCTGTTCGAGATCTTCCGCCGGCCCGCGCTCCACCGCCTGAAGGGGTCGTTGCTCACGCAGCTGGGGGTCCAGGTGCTCGACGTGCCCGTCGTGCGCCAGGACATCGACCCGCACCTCGACCAGAGCCACGAGCCGGGCCGCAACTACACGATCGTGCTGGTGTCCGGCGTGCACAACGCGACGCTGCAGGCGTTCGAGTACGCGGAGACGCTGCAGTCGATCGACGTACGCGCGGTGTCGTTCGGACTCGACGAGCACCAGACGGAGAAGCTCGTCGAGCAGTGGGCGTCGATCGGGATCCCGCATCCCCTGGAGATCGAGGCGTCTCCGTTCCGCGACATCGGGACGTCGCTCGTGCACTACCTGCGGCAGTTCAAGGCCGACGGGCTGGAGCGGACGGTCACCGTCGTGCTGCCGGAGTTCGTGGTGAAGAAGGCGAGGCATCAGATCCTGCACAACCAGACGGCGCTGATCGTGAAGCGGAGGCTGCTGTTCGAGCGGGGCACGGTAGTGGTGAGCGTGCCGTACCACTTGGAGCGGTAGCCGCTAGAACAACAGGCGGTACGAGACCACGTGCACGGCCCCCGCGCCCCTCTCCCCGTATTCGCCAAGCAGGAGATCCGGCAGCCCGTCGCCGGTCACGTCGCCCGCAAGCGCGAGCCCCGTGCCGAGGCGGTCCCCGGCGTCCTCGCCGTCCAGGCGGATCCCCTTGTCGCCGAGCCTGCCCAGCCTGATCGTGTTCGTCCCGCGCCTCCCGAACAGGAGATAGGCGGAACCGGAGTCGCGCCGCCGGCGGTGGTCGGCCTCCGGGGCGCTCACGACGAAGTCGGACAGCCCGTCGGCGTCCACGTCGACGTCGCCCGCGACGAAGCGCCCGGCAGCCGCGTGCGCCAGCTGCCGCGTGCGCGTCGGTGGCCCCAGGATCCGGAACCCGCGCGTCCCGAGGTCGTCCAGCGGGACCGTGTCCGTGTCCGCCTGCCCGAACACGACGTACGCGCGGTTCGCGTACGAGTCCCCGACGACGAGGTCGTCCAGGTCGTCTCCGTTGACGTCGCCGCCGGTCCCGAGCCCGCCGAGGCTGACGGCCCCGTCGATGGTGTAGCCGGCGTCGCCCAGCTCGCGCACACGGACCTTCGTGTCGTCCGGCTTCCCGAAGACGACCCACAGGGCCTGTGCGGTCGTGGTCCCGGCCGAGATCGCGAGGTCGCCCAGCCCGTCTCCGTTCGCATCGCCGGCGAACGCAGCGCTCGACCACCCGTCGCGGCGCCGGCGTGGGTGCTGGACCTCGTATCCACGCGTGACGCCGAGGCCGAACGTCGCGACGTCGACCGGAAGGGTGTCGGCCTTGCCGCGGACGACGAAGACCCGCCCGTAGCCCGCCACGAACACGTCGGACAGGTGGTCGCCGTCGGTGTCGCCGACCGTTCCGGCGAACGGCCTGAAGTCCCCGTCGATGCGGAAGCCTTCGGCTCCCTGCGTGCCGTCG
>DASQDO010000161.1:0-8391 GCA_035634135.1 Actinomycetota bacterium | reverse complement strand
TCTGCGTCTGATAACCCGGAGGTGTAGGAAGTCCGGCGCGGCGGCTCTGCGGAGGAGCCCTTAGGCGGGAGGGACCATGAAGCGATCGGTCAAGGCGTTGCTCGTGTCGGGTGTGATGGCGGCGTCAGTGTGGGGAACGGCAGCGCCGGCCGGCGCGGCCACGTGCGTCGGCGTCGAGTTCAGGAACGGCTTCCAGAACGCAGGTGCGTGGACCTGCACGTGTCCGTCCGACCCCAAGCACGGCCCGATCGACGGCCAGTTCTGGCTCATCCTCTGCGTCTGACGACGCGCTAGATACGTCGGTCCAACGACACGCCCCCACCCGGGGGCGTGTTTCGTTGTGGGGCCATTTTCTCCTCCCGAAGAGACTGTTGGATAGCTCAGCCACCTCGTCAGTTACGGGCTTAGGAAGCCCTCGGCGACGTCACACGGGGACGCCCGGCAGGAGCAGCGCCCAGGAGCGCGAACCGGCGAGGGCTTTTGTCACGATCATCTTCCCCACTGAAGCCGTAAGCCCGAGTCTGCGGCGGGCAAGCGAGTCTCTCCAACCCGGCAAGGGATTGCTTCGGGACTGCGCCGGCTGCACGCTCACGCACCAAGGCGGGCGGAGGGTCCTTCGATCGGGTCGGGCGATGCCCTCCCATGCCGCGTCCGGTCGAACCGTCGCGGGCGGGGGGGCCTCGCGCCGGCTGCTCGCGCGCTTCCGTCTCCGTCACCCGTCGCAGTTCGTCGTCGCGGCCGTCTTCGCGGCGATCGTCGTGGGCACGATCCTGCTCTCGTTGCCGGTCGCGACCGAGGGTCCCGCCGCGGCGTCTTTCACGACCGCGATGTTCACGGCGACGTCGGCGGTCTGCGTCACGGGCCTCGCCGTGGTGGACACCGGGGCCTACTGGTCGGGCTTCGGGGAGGGGACGATCCTCGTGCTGATCCAGCTCGGCGGGTTCGGGTTCATGACCCTCGCGTCGATGCTCGCTCTCGTCGTCTACCGCAACCTGGGCGTCAGGGCGCGCCTCCTCGCGCAGGCCGAGACGAAGACGCTCGACCTCGGGGACGTGCGCCGGATCGTCGTCGGCGTCGCGGTCGTCAGCTTCTTGTTCGAGGCCGTGAGCGCGGTGGTCCTCGCTCTGCGGTTCGGGACCGCCTACGGCGAGCCTGCAGGCCGCGCTCTCTACCTCGGCGTCTTCCATGCCGTCTCGGCCTTCAACAACGCGGGCTTCTCGGTGTTCGCGGGCAACCTCAAGGAGTTCGTGGGGGACGCGTGGATCATCTGCGTGATCGCCGTCGGGCTCATCGTCGGCGGGATCGGCTTCCCTGTGCTCTTCGAGGTCAAGAGGTCGTGGCGGCGCCCGTCGCACTGGTCGCTGCACACGAAGCTCACGCTGGTGATGACCGGCGCGCTCATAGTGGCCGGAACCGCAGCCGTCCTCGCGTTCGAGTGGGGCAACTCCGCGACGCTCGGCGAGATGTCGGTCCCCGGGAAGGGCCTCGCGGGGTTCTTCCAGGGGGTCAGCCCCCGCACCGCCGGATTCGACGCGGTCGACATAGGCGCGCTGACCGAGCCGACCCTGCTGGTGACGATGGTCCTGATGTTCATCGGAGGTGGTAGCGCGGGCACTGCCGGAGGCGTCAAGGTCACGACGGTCGCGTTGCTGGGCGCGATGGTCCGGGCGGAGGTGCGGGGCGAGCCCGCCGTCGAGCTGATGGACAAGCGCGTCCCGGGGGCGGCCCAACGACAGGCGCTGGCGGTCGTGTTGGCGGGATTCTTTGCCGTGTTCACGGGGACGCTCGTCCTCATGGCGGCCGAGGGGATCGCGATGAAGGGCGCTTTGTTCGAGGCGTTCTCGGCCTTCGGTACGGTGGGGCTGACCACGGGGGTCACCCCCGACCTCAGCTCGGTGGGACGCCTCGTGTTGGTGGTCCTCATGTTCGTCGGCCGCGTCGGCCCGATCACGTTCGGAGCGGCGCTGGCGATGAGGGAGCACCGCCGCCGTTTCCGCTATCCGGAGGAGCGACCGATCGTTGGCTAAGCGAAGGGATCAAGACGTCCTCGTCGCGGGGCTCGGCCGGTTCGGGACGAGCGTCGCCGAGACGCTTCTGTCCCTCGGGCGCGACGTCCTCGGCGTGGACGCGGACGCAGAGGTCGTCCAGGAGCACGCCGGCCGGTTCGCGCACGTCGTCGAGGCGGACACCACCGACGAGGAAGCGCTGAGACAGCTCGGCGCGGCCGAGTTCCGCCGCGCCGTCGTCGGGATCGGAACGGACGTGGAGGCGAGCTTCCTCACGACTGCCGCGCTCGTCGACCTCGGCGTCGAGGAGGTCTGGGCCAAGGCCGTGACGACCGCGCATGGCCGGATCCTCGAGCGCGTCGGGGCCCACTGCGTGGTCTACCCCGAGCGGGAGTCGGGCGAGCGCATAGCCCACCGCGTCACGGGCCGGATGATCGACTACATAGGCCTGGACGAGAACTTCGCGCTGGTCGAGACGCGCGCCCCCCGCGAGCTGGCGGGCAAGTCGCTGCGCGACAGCGAGGTCCGCCGCCGGTTCGGCATCACCGTCGTGTGCATCAAGTCCGAAGGTCAGGCCTTCACCTACGCGACGGCCGAGACCGTCGTACGGCCCGGCGACATCCTCGTGGTGGCGGGGGAGCGCAAACGGGCCGAGGAGTTCGCCGAACGCGACTGAGGGGCGCGGAGGTCGCGGCCCCCTCGTCTCGCATTACCAGCGGTCGCTGATGGCGGCGTAGTAGGCGAGGCGCACCGGCCACGGCGCGGCGTTCCAAGACGAGATGTGTTGGTGCCCCCGGCAGGATTCGAACCTGCGCACCTCGCTCCGGAGGCGAGTGCTCTATCCCCTGAGCTACGGGGGCCCGGCTCGTCACCCTAGAGCATGCAAGAAATCTTGCTGGCGCCCTTGGATGCGCCACGAATCTTGCATTTACGGCGCGGAAACCTTGCCTGACCTGGGAAGAAGGGTGCAAGTTTTCTTGCTTTAGGCTCCCTCGTCCCATGGCCGACCCACAGAAACGCGTCCTCATCTGCGACGACGACCCCGTCATCTTGCGGCTCCTCGAGGTCAACCTCGAGCTCGAGGGCTACGACGTCCTCACCGCCCATCACGGCGAGGAGGCGTTCGAGATCGCCAGCCGCGAGCTCCCCGACCTCGTCATCCTCGACATCATGATGCCGAGGCTCGACGGCTATCAGACCTGCGAGAAGCTCAAGGCCCAGCCCTCGACCGAGCCCATCCCCGTCGTGTTCCTCTCCGCGAAGGCGCAGCAGTCCGACATCGAGAAGGGCAAGAGCTACGGCGTCTCCGAATATCTGACGAAGCCGTTCGATCCCAACGACCTCTTGGACGTCGTCGAGCGGCTGGTGGGCTGAGCCCTTGATCGCCGACCGGCTCGCCGACCTCCTGCGGGCGGCACTGGCGGACGCCGGCGCTGCAACGGCGACGCCGATCCACTTCGAGCGGCCCCGCCGGCGCGAGCACGGTGACTGGTCGACGAACGTCGCGTTGGTCGCGGCGAAGGAGCAGGGCAAGAACCCCCGCGAGCTCGCCGCCACGATCGTCGAGCACCTGCCCGAGTCCGCACTCGTCGAGAAGGTCGAGGTCGCAGGGCCCGGCTTCCTGAACTTCCACCTCTCCGCCGAGTGGCTCCACGACGTCGTACGCCGGGCCGCCGACCCCGCAGCACGGTTCGGCCGCAGCGACTACGGCAAGGGCAAGAAGGTCAACGTCGAGTTCGTGTCGGCGAACCCGACCGGGCCGATCAACGTCGTCAGCGGACGTCACGCCGCCGTCGGGGACACGATCGCAAGCCTGCTCGAGGCGACCGGGCACCAGGTCACGCGCGAGTTCTACGTCAACGACGCAGGACGGCAGGCCCAGTTGTTCGGAGAGTCGATCGCGACGCACTACCTGCGCCACTTCGGCGTCGAGGCGGAGCTGCCCGAGGACGGATACAAGGGTGACTACGTGGCCGACCTCGCGCGCGACCTGGCTGGCGAGCTCGGCCCCCGGCTCCTCGACGCAAGTCCCGAAGAACGCAGCGCGGCCCTGCGCGACCTCGGCCTCCTTCGGATGCAGCAAGAGATGCGGATCTCGCTCGAACGCTTCCGCACCCGCTACGACGTGTGGTTTTCGGAGAGGACGCTGCACGAGTCGGGCAGCATCGACGGCACGCTCGGCTACCTGAAGGAGCAGGGCCTCGCGGAGGAGCGCGACGGCGCGCTCTGGTTCCTCTCGACGAAATTCGGCGACGACAAGGACCGCGTGCTCGTTCGTGACAACGGCGTCCCGACCTACCTCGCCGGCGACGCGGCATATCTCCGCGACAAGTTCGGCCGCGGCTTCGAGCACCTGATCTATCTCTGGGGAGCCGACCACCACGGGACCGTCGCGCGCCTGAAGGCCATGGCGCAGGCGCTCGGACACGATCGCGAAGGCGTCGAGATCCGGCTCGTCCAGGTCGTCACGCTGAAGAACGAGGGCCAGACGCTCAAGGGCTCGAAGAGGGCCGGGGTGTTCGTCTCGCTCGACGAGCTCGTCGAGCAGGTCGGCGTCGACGCGGCCCGCTACACGTTCCTGACGCGGGGCATCGACGCCCCGCTCGACTTCGACATCGAAGCGGCCAAGGAGCAAGCTCCCGAGAACCCCGTCTATTACGTCCAGTACGCGCACGCGCGCATCTGCTCGATCCTGCGCAAGGCGGCCGAGTCCGGGCACACCGCCGACGTCCCGAGCGCGCCGCTGGACCGGCTCGGCCACCCGAGCGAGGACGCGGTGATGCGCAAGCTCGCGTCGTTCGAGGAGGTCGTCGTCGCCGCGGCCGAAGCCCGCTCGCCGCAGAAGATCACGCGCTACGTCGAGGAGCTCGCGTCGCAGTTCTCCGGGTTCTACCGGGACTGCAAGGTAGTGACCGATGACTCCGACCTCACCGCGGCCCGGCTTGCGCTGTGCGTCGCGACCAAGTGCGTCATCGCCGAGGCCCTGGGCCTGCTGAGCGTCGACGCCCCCGATCGCATGTGAGCCGCGATACTGGGCCGATGGACTTCCTCACGGTCTCGGTCTTCCACGCGGGCGACCCGTTCCGCGGCGGGAACCCCCTGGCCGTCTTCCCCGAGGCCGGCGGGCTCGAGCCCGGGCAGATGCAGGCGATCGCCCAGACCCTCAACCTCTCCGAGACGACGTTCGTCACCGGCGGCGACTCGTCCTCTTACGACGTGCGGATCTTCACGCCCGGAGACGAGCTCCCGTTCGCCGGCCACCCGACGCTCGGCACCGCGTGGGTCCTCCGTCACCTCGGCCGCCTCACCGCGGACGCAGTCGTGCAGCGGTCGCCCGCCGGTGAGACGAAGGTCTCGTTCGAAGGAGAGACGCTGTCGTTCGAGAGGACGGGGAAGGCGTGGCCTGACCTGGAGGCGACGAACGAGCGCGCGCACCTCGACGTCGCACGCGCTCTGCGGATCGACGAGCGCGACGTCACGCTGGAGGGATACGAGCTCGGGCGTCCCACCGTCCTGCGCCCCGCACTCTCGGACGCGGGCCTGCAGCACTTCGTCGTACCGCTGCGCGACGTCGACGCCCTCGAACGCGTCGACGTCGACGGGGCCCGGCTCGCGGAGCTGAGCCCCTTCGGCGCCTACTGCTTCACGGGCGTGGGGGCCGGCAAGGTGCGGGCCCGCGGGCTCTTCCCGGCGGTCGGCGTCGACGAGGACGCGGCGACCGGATCGGCCGCGGCATGTCTCGGCGTCTACCTGGCCGATCGGGTCGGCGACATCGAGCTGACGATCGACCAGGGCGTCGAGATGGGCAGGCCGTCGCGCATGACCGTCTCGGCGACCGCCGACGGCGTCCGCGTCGGAGGCCGCTGCGACCTGCTCCTCACCGGGAACCTCGAAAGGCTGCCCTGAACCGCGCGCTGCTGCAGGTCTTCCCCGACACCGCGTCGGTCGCGCCGTCCGGTCATCTGTCGGTCGGCGGGTGTGACGTGACGCAGCTCGCGGAGGAGCACGGCACGCCGGTGATCGTCTTCGACCGCGCGACGCTGGAGGCGCGGGCCGCGGCATACACACGCGAGGTCCCGCCCGCGAACGTGCTCTACGCGGGCAAGGCGTTCTGCTGCATCGCGGTGTGCGAGATCCTGCGCGACCTGGGGCTCGGCCTCGACGTCTGCACGGGCGGTGAGCTCGCGACCGCGCTGGCTGCGGGCTTCCCGCCGGAGCGCATCGTCTTCCACGGCAACAACAAGTCGCCGGAAGAGCTCGTGATGGCGAGGGACGCCGGCGTGGGCAGGATCGTCGCCGACTCGTTCGACGAGCTCCACCGGCTCCAGGACGTCGGATGGCCCCACAAGGTCCTGATCAGAGTGACGCCCGGCGTCGAGGCGCACACCCACGAGTACGTGCAGACCGGCCACGAGGACTCGAAGTTCGGGTTCACGCTGGCGGACGGGATCGCGCTGAGCGCGCTGCGAACCGCCGCCGGGCTCTCGCTCGACCTCGCGGGGCTCCACGCCCACATCGGGTCGCAGATCTTCGAGGAGGACGCGTTCGAGCTCGCCGCGGCGCGCCTCGCGGGGCTCGCCGGCGAGGCGACGGAGAAGCTGGGTCTCGTGATGCGCGAGCTCGACCTCGGCGGAGGGCTCGGGATCGCCTACACGCCCGACGACGACCCTCCCGACCCGGCCGAGCTCGTCGCCGCGATCACCCGGGTCGCGCGCAGCGCGTTTGCCGAGCGCGGTCTCGCGGTCCCCGAGATCCTCTTCGAGCCCGGCCGGGCGCTCGCCGGACCGGCGGGCGTCACCGTCTACCGCGTCGGCACCGTCAAGCGGATCCCGCGGGCGCGCGGCCACGCCGACCAGCCGGACCGCGTCTACGTCTCGGTCGACGGGGGCATGAGCGACAACCCTCGCCACGCTCTCTACGGAGCGGTCTACGAGGCCGCGCTGGCGAACCGGATGGGCGACGAGGCGGCGCTGTGGTGCTCCGTCGCCGGGAAGCACTGCGAGTCCGGCGACGTCTTGATCCGGGACGTGCGCCTTCCCGCCGACGTCGCGCCCGGCGACCTGCTGTGCATCCCCGCGACGGGCGCGTACACCTACTCGATGGCGTCGAACTACAACCGTCTGCCGCGGCCCCCGGTGGTGCTCGTCCACGAAGGCGAGGCGAGCGTGATCGTCCGGCGCGAGTCGTACGAAGACGTGCTGCGCCTCGACGTCCCGCTCGGCTGATCTTCCGGACAATCCGCCTATATCGGTGTTCCCCCTTGTCGCGAATGGCGCACACGGTCATCTTTCGGACGGGCGGACTCGACGGAGGGAGCGACACAGATGGCGACGCGGCGGCACGAGGACGCGCACGACGTGATGCGGATGCTGGAGGGGCACCTCCCCGCGATGACCGAGATCCTCGAGCACACCAGGCCGGCGCCAACCGCCGGCGCGACGACCCCGGACGGTCGCAAGATCAAGGAGTGCGTCGCGGTGATGCTCGTCGAGGAGCCCGACGGTTCCGAGACCGTGATGATCGTCGGGGACGCCGAGGCCGAGCACCTCGCGCTCAAGGGCATCCTCCACGACGGCATCTACGCGTTCGCCCACAAGGGAGAGCCGGGGTTCGGCCTCCCGTCGCAGACGACTACTTGAGGAACTGCGACAGCACGCGGTCTGCAAGGACCTTGCCGCCGGTCTGACAGCGCGGGCAGTAGACGACCTCACGCGACTCGTACACGACGTGCCGTAGCGCGTCGCGGCAGCGCGGGCACGGCTGTCCGTAGTGGTTGTGGATCGTGAAGCGGTCGCCCATCTTCGCCGGGAGCCCTCCGGTCCGCGCCCGCTCGCGGTCGGTCGCCTCCGTCAGAACCTTGCGCACCGCGCCGAGCAGCCGTTCCCGCTCCTCGGCCGTCATCGACGCCGTCTTCTTCACCGGCGACAGCATCGCCTCGTGCAGCACGTCGTCCGCGAAGCCGCGGCCGATGCCGGCGACGACCTTCTGGTCGCGCAGCCAGTTGTGCAGCTGCCGCCCGTCGCTCGTCTCGAGCACGATCGCGTCGAAGGCGTCGTCGAACGGCTCCGGGCCCAGGCCCTGGAGCGGGCCGGGATCGTCCGGGCGCAGCACCCACCATGCCGCCTTCCGCTCGGTGCCGAACTCCTTCACGAGCAACGACGGCCCGGACTCGAAGACGAAGCGCGCCACCGAGCCGCGCGGCTTCGTCGACTTCGGCGGGTCCTCGAAGTCGAACCGCCCTCCCTGCGAGAGGTGCACCAAGACGTTCAAGCCCCCGAACGAAAAGACGAGGTACTTGCCGCGGCGCCCGACGCTCTCCAGCGTGCGCCCGGCGAGGTCGAACGGGGACGGGTCCACGGTCTTGAGGGCCGAGAACTGGAACGCG
>DASQDO010000160.1:0-5845 GCA_035634135.1 Actinomycetota bacterium | reverse complement strand
CGTCGATGTCGCTGAGCGCGGTCTCGGCCGCTACGACACCTTCGAGTCCCTTGCCGGGTGCTGCCATCCGGGGCGTGGCCTTTCTCTCCGGGCGCTCACAGGCGCTTCCTCATCTCTCCGTCAGAAGGCTATCAGGTAGGTTTATCCCCACTTTTTCCTGGTCGGTGACCCCTTTACGACGGGAGTTCCAATGTCATCCAAAGTTCATCGCGTAACGCTGATCCCCGGCGACGGGACCGGTCCCGAAATCTCCGAGGCCACCCGGCGCGTGCTCGAAGCCACCGGCGTCTCGTTCGACTGGGACGTCCAGCATGCGGGCGTCGACGTGATGGACGAGTACGGCACGCCTCTGCCCGAGAAGGTCCTCGACTCGATCCGCGAGAACAAGGTCGCGATCAAGGGACCGATCACGACGCCGGTGGGTACGGGCTTCCGCAGCGTCAACGTCGCGCTGCGCAAGGAGCTCGACCTCTACATGTGCCTGCGTCCCTGCAAGTCCTACAAGGGCGTGCGGTCGCGCTACGAGGACATCGACCTCGTCGTCGTGCGTGAGAACCACGAGGACCTCTACGCCGGCATCGAGTTCGAGCAGGGGTCGCCGGACGCACGCAAGCTCATCGACTTCATGGCCGACCTCGGGGCGCGCCGGGTCCGCGAGGACTCCGGCATCTCGATCAAGCCGATCTCGGTCACCGGCACGCGCCGGATCGTGAAGGCGGCGTTCGACTACGCGATCAAGCACGGGCGCAAGAAGGTCACGGCCGTGCACAAGGCCAACATCATGAAGTTCACCGACGGGCTGTTCCTCAAGACCGCCCGGGAGGTCGGCGAGGAGTACGCGGATTCGGGCGTCGAGTTCGAGGACCGCATCGTCGACAACATGTGCATGCAGCTCGTGCAGAAGCCCGAGCTCTACGACGTCCTCGTCCTGCCGAACCTCTACGGCGACATCGTGTCCGACCTCGGCGCGGGGCTCGTCGGGGGCCTGGGCGTCGCGCCCGGCGGGAACATCGGTGACGAGGCGGCGGTCTTCGAGCCCACGCACGGCTCGGCCCCCAAGTACGCGGGCCAGAACAAGGTCAACCCGATGGCGATGATGCTCTCGGGCGTGCTGATGCTCGACTACCTCGAGGAGACCGACGCGGCGAAGCGGCTGGAGGCCGCGATCTCGGCGGTGATCGAGGAGGGCGAGTCCGTCACCTACGACATGAAGCCGTCGCGCGACGACCCTTCGGCGGTGGGTACGTCCGAGGTCGCCGACGCGATCATCGAGAAGCTGAACGCTTAGCGACCGATCGCCTCGGCGATCGGCCACGAACTAGAAGGAGGCACGGCAACGTGGCTGGGGCAACGAAAAAGGTAACCGTCGTCGGCGCGGGCAACGTCGGCTCGAACACCGCTCGAAGGATCGCCGAGCGCAACCTCGCCGACGAGGTCGTGATGATCGACATCGTCGAGGGACTGCCGCAGGGCCTCGCGCTGGACATCAACCAGTCGGCCCCCACGGAGGGGTTCGAGACCCTCGTCACCGGGACGAACGACTACGCCGACACGGCCGGCTCCGACGTGGTCGTGATCACGGCAGGTCTCCCGCGCAAGCCGGGCATGAGCCGCATGGACCTGCTCGACGCGAACAGCGAGATCGTCGGCGGCGTCACGAAGCAGATCGCCGAGCATTCGCCGGACACCGTGATCATCGTCGTCTCGAACCCGCTCGACGAGATGACTTACCTCGCGGCGCTGGTCTCGGAGTTCCCGAAGGAGCGCGTGATGGGGATGGCCGGTGTGCTCGACTCCTCCCGGCTGCGCTTCTTCATCGCCGAGAAGCTGAACGTCGCGCCTACCTCGGTCGAGGCGATCACGTTGGGCTCCCACGGCGACCAGATGGTCGCGCTCCCGCGGCATGCGACGGTCGAGGGCAAGCCGCTGCCCGAGCTCGTCGACGAGCCCGCGTTGCAGGAGCTCTTCACGCGGACGCGCGACGCGGGGGCCGAGATCGTCGGCTACCTGAAGAAGGGGAGCGCGTTCTACGCGCCGTCCTCGTCGTCGGCGACGATGGTCGAGTCGATCCTGCGGGACTCGGACGACGTCCACCCGACGTGCGCGTGGGTGAGCGGCGAGTACGGCATCTCCGACACCTACCTCGGCGTGCCCGCCAAGCTAGGGGCCGGTGGCGTGACGGGCGTCGTCGAGCTCGAGCTCAACGACGACGAGACGTCGCAGCTCGAAGAGGCCGCCAATGCGATCCGAGCGAAGTGCGAGGAGCTCGCGGCGCGCCGCAAGTGACGGCAGCGGGCGACTTCAAGTTCGCGATCGCCATGTCGCTCGACGGCTTCGTCGCGGGGCCGAACCCGAGCGTCGAAGAGCCGCTCGGCGAAGGCGGCGAGGCGCTGCACGAGTGGGCGTTCGCGCTCGAGGCCTGGCGCCGGCCGCACGGGCTGGAAGGCGGCGATGTCAACGCGAGCACCGCGGTCATGGAGGACGCGCTCTCGAACGCCGGCGCGACGATCATGGGGCGGAAGATGTTCGGGGGTGGCCCGGGCCCCTGGGGGGACGAGCCCTGGGACGGCTGGTGGGGCGACGACCCGCCGTTTCACCATCCGGTCTTCGTGCTGACGACTCACCCACGCGGCCCGCTCGCGAAGGGCGACACGGCGTTCACGTTCGTCACCGACGGGATCGAGTCGGCGCTCGACCAGGCCCGGGCTGCCGCGAACGACGGGGACGTCCGGCTCGCGGGCGGCGCAGACGTCGCGCAGCAGTATCTCTCCGCAGGGCTGCTCGACGAGGTCCAGATCGATCTCGTACCGATCCTCCTCCACGGAGGGACCCGCTTGTTCGAGGGCCTCGCTCCGGGCATCCGTTTCGAACAGGTGCAGGCGATCGAGGCCCCCGGCGTGACGCACCTGAAGTACCGCGTGACGTACGGGGAAGGCTCCGACGGCTCCGGGCGTTCCTGAATACATGAGCGCATACGAGGTCACCGACGCGACGTTCGAAGACGACGTACTCAGGAAGTCGTTCCAACAGACCGTGGTCGTCGACTTCTGGGCCGAGTGGTGCGGGCCCTGCCGTCAGCTGACGCCGGTCCTCGAGCGGCTGGCGGACGAGTCGCCGGACTGGGTCCTCGCGAAGGTCGACGTCGACGCGAACCCGCGTCTGTCGGCGACGTTCGGCATCCAGAGCATCCCGGCGGTGAAGGCGTTCCGCGACGGCAAGCAGGTCGGCGAGTTCATGGGCGCGCTGCCCGAGTCGCAGGTCCGCAAATGGATCGAGCAGCTGGGCCCGTCCGAGGGCGAGCTGGCACTGGTCGTGGCCGAGGAGGCCGAGGCCGACGGGAGGCTCGCCGAGGCCCGTTCGGGCTACGAGCGCGCGCTGCAGGAGGAGCCCGGCCTGTTCGCGGCCCGCAGCGGCCTGGCGAGGATCGACCTGATCATGCGGGTGCAGAACCTGGACGAGGCGACGCTGAAGGGCCGGGCCGAGACGAACCCGTCGGACCTCGACGCGGCGGTGGGCCTGGCCGACCTGGACGCAGCGGCGGGCCGTCACGCACAAGCCTTCGGCCGCCTGATAGAGGCGATCCGCACCTCGTCGGACGACGACCGGGAGCGACTGAGGAAGCACCTGCTGGGCCTGTTCGACACGCTCCCCGCCGACGACCCCCGGGTGCTGTCGTCGCGCCGCGACCTCTCGATGGCCCTGTTCTAGAGGAGATCGATCTCCGGCTGTGGAAGTCCTTCGCCGGTGGGGCCGTTGGGGCTCCCGGACGAAGGAGGACGGTTTGCGCAAGCGTCTCGCCAGTGTCGTGTTGCCGGTGACCGCGGCCGCCGTGTTGCTGCCCGCTGCACCGGCGTCGGCCACGACCTGCATCCTCTTGCCGGACCCGGACGTCGGCGACGTTTACTGCCTGGTCTTCAGCGAGCCTGCGGTGCAGGCCGTGTGCGCCAAGCTCGTCGTCTGCTGACATTCGAGGAGGATCGTTCGATGAATCGTTTTGCGACGTTGGCAATGGCCCTTACGGCAGCGACCGTGCTGGTGCCGGCCCCTCCGGCGGGCGCGACCGGCTGCGTCATCGACGACATCGTCGAAGACCTGCCCCGCTGCGTGATCTACGGGTCGCCTCCCGTCTACCAGACCTGTCAGAAGCTCGGTCTCTGCTAGCGACCTTCTCGAAGGAGAGGTCCGTCCGGACTCGGTCAGGGCGCGCCTTTCGCCTTGAGGCTCGTGCCTCTGGACGCGGCGTGGTTCTCCGACGTAGACCTCGACCGGGACTGCAGAATCGCCATGCCTTCATGTGGGGCCGGGTACGTCCGGGGTCCGCTCGAGGTACCTCTGTGACTGCATCCACGCCCGTCGCTCGGGATGACAAGGCACCCGGTCGAGAAACTCGCGGGGGTCGCGACCGAAGATCAACGCGAGCTGGCGGGCGCCATGGAGGAAAGACTCGGCGCCCTCCAACACCGGGCTTGCTGCGATCTCTCGGAGAGTGTGGCGAGCCACGATCAAGCTGTCGCGACGCGTAGTGAGGGCTTCGAACGCCAGGGCGGTCGTGGGTCCCATGTCAATCCTCGCCTTCGCCATACCCCCGATTCGATTCCAGGGCGGCAGGTGCCCGTAGGTTTGACGATGGGCTTCGAGCCAGATTCCTTCAGCCCGGCGGATTGCTTCCGTCCCGTGGGCCACGCTGTGGCCGTACAGCTCCCGGACGCGATGGCCTTCGACGCCGAACGGGACCAAGGCCCTGGCTGAAAGTGATTGCGCCATGGGCGACTGAAGGAAGACGGAGAAACCTAAATACTCAGCTTCGTGGAAGTACGCGTCGACCTGACGTGCTTTGTTCCCTCTTGCACGAGTCTTTCGCAACCCGTTGTGCTCGCGAAAACGAAGCGGGAGGTCAACAGAGAGGCCGATGTAAAGAATCGTTCTCTCGGTTCTGTTCCAAAAGCAATAAACCCCTGTGGATGCCCACCCGTACAGATCGCCCGGGGAGCAGAGCTCGTCCAGAGCGGCTGCAACCACATGCCGCTCATCCGATCTGTATGCGTCAAGGACGATCGTTCCTAACACGCGTCACGGCCCCCGGCGCAGCACCTTGCCCGTCGCCGTCCTCGGCAGCTCGTCCACCACCTCGTAGTGACGCGGCACCTTGAAGCTCGCCAGACGTTCGCGTGCCCAGGCGCGCACCTCGTCCGCGTCGAAGCCGTCGGCCGCGACCACCAGCGCGCAGACCTCCTGCCCCCACTCCTCGTCCTCCCGCCCGTACACCGCACATTCCAGCACCGACGGGTGCTCCGACAGCACCGCCTCGACCTCCTGCGGGTACACGTTCACGCCCCCGCTGATGATCGTGTCGTGGGCGCGGCCCTCCAGGAACAGATAACCGTCTTCGTCCAGCCGCCCGAGGTCGCCGACCGTGAACGCGTCGCCGTCCCACGCGCCCCGGGTCTTCTCCTCGTCCCCCCAGTACGAGAACCGCTCGGCATGGGGGTCGCGCACCCAGACCACGCCGACCTCGCCCCGCGGCACGGGCGCACCCGACTCGTCCCGGATCAGGATCGCCGCGTCCGGCCGGGGCGTGCCGACGCTCCCGGGCTTGCGCAGCCACTCCTCCGGTGAGATCCGCGTCGCGCCTCCCTCCGTCGACCCGTAGAACTCCCACACCGAACCCTCGGGGAAGAAGTCGATCGCGCGCCGCTTCGTCGCCTCGCGGATCGGGGCCCCCGCGTGGATCAGCATCCGCATGCTCGACGAGTAGTGGCGCTTCAGCACCTTCGGCTCGAGCGAGAAGATCCGCTCGAGGTGCGTCGGCACGACGAACGTCGAGGTGACGCCGAAGAGCTCGACC
>DASQDO010000159.1:0-1899 GCA_035634135.1 Actinomycetota bacterium | reverse complement strand
CGCGTTCGTCGACCCGGGTGACGTCGCGCTGATCCCCGACCCCGGCTATCCCGTCTACGAGACCGGCACGATCCTGTCGCACGGCGAGCCGCTGCTGCTCCCACTGACGCCCGAGAACGGATACGTGCCGGACCTCGACGCGATCCCGGCCGAGAAGCTCGAGCGCGCCAAGGTCTTGTGGCTCAACTACCCGTCGAACCCGACCGCCGCGTGCGTGGACGTCGACGTGTTCCAGCGCGCTGTCGACTTCTGCCGGGCCAACGACCTCTTGCTCGCGCACGACGCCGCGTACACGGAGATCACGTTCGACGACTACGTCGCGCCGAGCGCGCTCGAGGCCGACGGTGCGGAGGACTGCGTCGTCGAGTTCCACTCGCTGAGCAAGACCTACAACATGACCGGCTGGCGGATCGGCTGGGTCGCCGGCGCCCCGGTTGCGATCGAGGCGATGAAGCGGCTCAAGACGAACGTCGACTCGGGCATCTTCGACGCGGTCCAGCACGCCGGCATCGCCGCGATCGAGGGCCCGCAGGACTACCTGCACGAGTGCGTCGCGATCTACCGGCGCAGGCGCGATCTGCTGTGCGACGGGCTGAAGTCGATGGGGGTCGTCGTCGAGCCCCCGCGCGGCTCGATCTACGTGTGGGTGCCTGTCCCCGACGGCCACACCTCGGAGAGCTTCACGGAGCTGCTGCTGAACGAGGCCGCGATCGTCGTGGCCCCGGGCAACGGCTACGGCCCCTCCGGCCAGGGCTTCGTGCGGTTCTCGCTGACGATCGCGGACGACCGCCTCGAGGAAGGCGTCGAGCGGCTGCGGAAGGCATTCACCTGAGCGGTTCGCACGCCACCCGGCCACCACGCGAGAAGGCGATCCTCGTCGCGGCCGTCTTCGGCGAGGGCTCGGCCGAAGAGGCGGAGTGGTCGCTCGAGGAGCTCGAGGCGCTCGCCGACACGGCGGGGGCCGACGCGCTCGACACCGTGATCCAGCGGCGCGACAACCCGCACCCCGCGACGTACATCGGCAAGGGCAAGGTGCAGGAGGTCGTCGCGACCGCCAACGCGCTCGACGCGGACATGCTGATATTCGACGACGAGCTGACGCCGGCGCAAGGCCGCAACCTCGAAGAGATCGCAGGCGTGAACCCGCTGGCGGAGCGCGGCCTGAAGATCATCGACCGCACGGGGTTGATCCTCGACATCTTCGCCCAGCACGCGCGCAGCGCGGAGGGGAAGCTCCAGGTCGAGCTCGCGCAGCTCAACTACCGCCTCCCGCGCCTGCGCGGCTGGGGCGACGTGCTGTCCCGCCTCGGAGGAGGCATCGGGACGAGGGGGCCGGGCGAGACCGCGCTCGAGGCCGAACGCCGCGCGATCCTGCGGCGGATCCAGCGCGTGAAGAAGGACCTGGACGACCTCGAACGGACTCGCCTGGTCAAGCGCAAGCAGCGGACGCGCACCGGCATCACCGTCATCGCGCTCGTCGGCTACACGAACGCCGGCAAGTCGACGCTGCTGCGCCGGCTGACCTCTGCGGACGTGCTCGTGCAGAACCAGCTGTTCTCGACGCTGGACCCGACCACGCGCAGGCTGTCGCTGCCGGGTGAGCGCGAGGCGCTGCTGACCGACACCGTGGGCTTCGTCCGCAAGCTCCCGCACCAGCTCGTCGAGGCGTTCCGCTCGACGCTCGAGGAGGTGCGCGAGGCGAGCATGCTCCTGCACGTCGTGGACGCGAGCCGGGATCCGGAGCGACAGATCGCGGCCGTGGACACCGTGCTGCGCGAGATCGACGCGGCCGGCAAGCCGACGGTGCTGGCATTGAACAAGAGCGACCTGTTGACCGAGCCCGAACGGGACAAGATCCGGGGCCGGTTCCCCGAGGCGGTGCTGTGCTCGGCCGCGAAG
>DASQDO010000158.1:0-5288 GCA_035634135.1 Actinomycetota bacterium | reverse complement strand
GTACCTCCAGCCCGAGACCCGGCTCGCGCTCCTCGAGCGCCGGCGAGCGTACCTCCAGGAAAAGCTCGCGCAGGTCAAGGCCAACCTGCGCGACTACCGCGAGCGGATCGACAGCTACACGCTCTCGCTGCAGAACCACGGGATGGCTGCAACGGAGAACGACATCGCATGGATCGACGAGTTGATCAGGGAGGAGCGCTCGCTGGAGGCCGGCCGCGCGAATCCCTCGGGGATCTGACACCCGGGAACGGGAACGAAGGGGGAGCTCACATGGCAAAGGTACGAGTCGGAATCGTCGGAGTCGGGAACTGCGCGTCGTCACTCGTCCAGGGCATCGAGTACTACGCCAAGGCGAAGGAAGACGAGTTCGTGCCCGGGCTCATGCACGTCCAGCTCGGCGGGTACCACGTCTCCGACGTCGAGTTCACGTGCGCGTTCGACGTCGACTCGAACAAGGTCGGCCTCGATCTCGCCGACGCCATCTGGGCCGAGCCGAACAACACGATCAAGTTCTCCGACGTGCCGCAGACGGGCATCGAGGTCCTCCGGGGCCACACCTACGACGGCCTCGGGCACTACTACCGCGAGGTCGTCACCGAGTCCGAGCTCCCGCCGGTCGACGTCGCCCGCGTCCTGCGCGAGACGCAGACCGACGTGCTCGTGTCGTACCTGCCGGTCGGCTCCGAGCAGGCCGCTCGCTTCTACGCGGAGCAGGCGCTCGAGGCCGGCGTCGGCTTCGTCAACTGCATGCCGGTGTTCATCGCGACGAACGAGGAGTGGGCACAGCGCTTCGTGAAGAAGGGCGTGCCGATCATCGGCGACGACATCAAGAGCCAGCTCGGCGCCACGATCAGCCACCGCGTGCTCTCGAAGCTGTTCGAGAACCGCGGCGTGACGATCGACCACACCTACCAGCTGAACTTCGGCGGGAACATGGACTTCATGAACATGCTCGAGCGTTCGCGGCTCCAGTCGAAGAAGATCTCGAAGACCCAGTCGGTGACGTCGCAGATCGAGAACGGCATCGACAAGGAGGACATCCACATCGGCCCGTCGGACCACGTCCCGTGGCTGAAGGACCGCAAGTGGGCCTACATTCGTATCGAGGGACGCGAGTTCGGGGACATCCCCGTGAACATCGAGCTGAAGCTGGAGGTATGGGACTCACCCAACTCTGCGGGTGTCGTGATCGACGCCGTCCGCTGCGTCAAGCTCGCCCTCGACCGCGGCATCGGCGGCCCGCTGCTCGCCCCCAGCGCGTACTTCATGAAGTCGCCTCCGATCCAGTACACGGACTCCGAGGCCCACGAGCTCGTCGAGGAGTTCATCCGCGGCGACCTGGGTGGGGCGGCAGGCTCGAACGGCGTCGCGTCGTTCTCGCTCGACGCCGACCCCGCGCTCAAGCGCCGGGCGTAGACGCACCTCTGGTGCCGGGGCGCCGGTGAGCGCCCCGGTCTCCGGCCGGACGAAGGTCCGGCAGCTGCTCGCGCAGCGCGACCTCAGGACGCTGCTGAGCGCGCAATGGACCGCGCAGGCGGCCGACGGGCTCGCGCAGGTCGCGTTCGCCGAAGCGCTGATCCTGGGCGAGACCCCGGGACGGATCCTCGTCGCGTTCGCGATCACGCTCCTCCCGTATTCGCTGCTCGCGCCGTTCCTCGGCGTGTTCGTCGACCGGTGGAGACGCCGCGAGCTGATGGCCGCGACGAACGCGGCGCGCGCGGTCGTGCTCGTCACGCTGCCGTTGTGGGCCGGGCTGATGCCCGACGACGCCGCGCTGTACGTCGGCGTCCTCGTCGTGCTCGGGCTGGGACGTCTGTTCCTCGTCACGAAGGGGGCCGTGCTTCCCGTCGTGCTGGAGGAGCACCATCTGCTGCGCGGCAACGCGCTGTCGAGTGGAGGCGGGATGATCTCCGCGCTCCTCGGCGGCGTGGTCGGCGTCGGCGTAGTCGGCTGGCTCGGCCCCCGTCCCTCGTTCGCGGCCGCGGGGCTCTTCTACGGGGGCGCGGCGTGGATCACGCGGCGGATCTCGAGGTCGTTCGCGCACCCGCACGCCCCGGACGAGACCTTCGGCGCGGCGGCCCGGCGGGTCGTGCGCGAGCTGGCCGAGGGAGTCGTCGAGATCCTGCGACGGCCCCGGGCACGGATCCCGCTCGCCGCGATCTTCGTCCTGCGCACGATCGGCATGATCGTCGCGATCGCTGCCATCCTCGTCATAACGAGCGAGTTCCCGGACGCCGGCGACAGGTTCGGACGGTTGTCGTCCGGCGCGCTCGCGCTCGGCAGCGCAGGGGCCGGCGCATTCCTCGGAGCGGTGACGGCCCCCGCGATCGGACGGCGGCTCGCGAAGCCCGGCTTGGTCGTCGCCGGCTTCGTCGTGTCCGGCGTGGGCATCGCCGCGCTCGGCGGGCTGCGGAGCATCGCCGCGGTCCTCGCGCTGACTGCGGTCGGCGGCTACGGCGGGTTCCTCACGAAGGTCGCGGTCGACGCCCAGGTGCAGGAGGCGCTCCCCGACGAGTACAGGGGCCGCGCGTTCTCGCTCTACGACATCCTCTACAACCTCGCGAGCGTCGCCGCCGCGGGCGTCATGGTGCTCGGTCAGGAGGTGTCGCTGCGGCCGATGTTCGCCGGGACGGGGGCCGTCACGCTGGTGCTCGCCGCGGCCTTCGCGGCGGTCATGGCGCGCCACGGGATGCGCCTCGTCAGGGTCCGCCGCTAGGCTCCCGGCGTGGACGAACGGCCGGAGCGCGCCCCCGCCACCTCCCTGCTCGCGACGGCCCTCGTGCCGTGCGCGGTCATCGTCGGCATCGTGTTCCGCGTCTGGATGCTCGCGTCGCCCATAGGCATGCTCGACTCCGACGAGGCGGTCGTCGGGCTGATGGCCCGGCACATGCTCGAAGGCGAGTTCCCGGTCTTCTTCTGGGGTCAGGCGTACGGAGGGCCCCACGAGGCTGCGCTCGCCGCGGCGGTCTTCTCGGTCGCCGGCTCGTCCGTCGTCGCGCTCAAGCTCGTGCCCGCGGCGCTGGCCGCGGTCGCGGCCGCGCTCACCTGGAGGGTCGGGCGCCGGACGGTCGGCGAGCCCGCGGCGTCGATCGGCGCGACCCTCATGTGGGTCTGGCCGATGGCGTTCGTGTGGTGGTCGATCAAGGCAGTCGGCTTCTACCAGGCGGGCCTCGTCGCGGCCCTGGGCGTCGTCCTCTGCGCGTTGCGGCTGCGCGAGCGCAACTCGTGGATCGACGCGGCGCTCCTCGGCCTCTGCGCGGGGACCGCGTGGTGGGCTACCGCGCAGAGCGTCTACCTGATGCTTCCGACGATCGCGTGGCTGGTCGCGGTGCGGCCGCGCGTGCTCAAGGTCGCGCCCGTCGCCCTCGCCGGAGCGCTCGTCGCCGCGGGGCCGTGGCTCGTCCACAACGCGCGCAACGCCTGGGTGGGGCTCGACGCGCCCGACCCCGGGATCCCCGGGAACACCTACTTCGACCACCTGCGGGTGTTCTTCACCGAGGCGCTCCCGCGGGCGCTGGGGCTGCGGCTGCCGGACGGGTGGCTGCCGCCGGGTGGAGCACACGTCGCCTACGCGCTCCTCCTCGCACTGTTCGTGTACGCCGCCGTCCGGCTGCGCGGCAACGCCCGATTGCTCGTGCTGATCGCCGTCGCGTATCCGTTCCTGTTCGCGCTGTCGCCGTTCTCCTGGTACGTCGAGCACCCGCGCTACCTCTACTTCCTGGCGCCCGTGCCCGCGCTCCTGATCGCGCGAGGGCTGACGAAGATCCCCGTGGCGGCGGCCGTCGCTGCGTTCGCGACGATGCTCGGCCTCACGGTGGTCGCGCTCGTCTCGGTGAACCGGGACGCGCGCATGATCCCGCCCGCGCCGGAGATCCGCTCGCCGCTGCCGGTCGCGCCCGTGGTCGAGCACATGGAGGAGCAAGGGGTGGAGGCCGCGTGGGCCACGTACTGGCTCGCGTACCGCCTGACGTTCGAGAGCGGCGAGGACGTCATCGTCACGCCGTACTCCGGGATCATGCGCAACGCGGAGTACGCGGACTACGTGCGCAACCATCCGGAGGCAGCGTTCGTGTTCCTCGACGAGTCCTCGATGGACGACCACTTCTCCAGCGCGCTGGAAGGGATGGGGATCGCGTACGACCGCACGGCCGTCGAGGGCTTCGTCGTCTACCGGCCCCACGCCGACGTCGACCCCGAGGCCGTTCCCGGCCTCCTCTAGTCCTCGGAGGAACATCCCCCGCCCGGGGGAGGTTGTACGTAATGCCGGAATCGTCCACTGGGGGGTCTTCTTTTGCTGCGACGCGTCTCTGTCCTCGTTCTCGCGCTGTGTCTGCTCGGCGCCGTGCCCGCGTCCGGACGTCCTTCCGGCGATCCTGCGCCGGCCCCGACGTTCGACGACTACCTGAAAGGTCACCTCACTCACCCCGCCGTCCAGCAGGCGGAGCGCTTCGTCGAGAAGCAGGAGGCCCTCGGGACGCGGCCGACAGCGCTGCAGGGCGACACGTACGGGCGTCCCGGCTGCGAGACTCCCGCCGAGTACGAGGTGGGGGCCGAGCGCACGTTCTGGGTCGCGCAGAACCAGGCCGGCAACCAGCAGATCCAGGCAGTGCTCGCGGCGAAGTCCAAGCACGGCTACATGTGGGTGCAGCGCGAGTTCTACCTCCCGACGGCGGGCGAGGCCCCCGAGGGAGGGTTCGTCACGCAGGGCGAGGCCGAGGCCGGGCTCGTCGACTGGGAGAGCATCTACGAGATCGACCGCAAGTACTTCGGGATCGAGCCGAACCCGAAGAGCCCCGCGCAGAACCTCCCGCCGGGCCTTCCGTCGAACTGGCGCGACGCGGACTGCGACGTCCACGTCCACATCCTGAACTTCCCGATCGACGCGGGGAACGGCGTCGGGTACACCGCGGGCTACTACTCGTCCGAGCACGAGTACCCGAACGGTGACGGCGAGCACCAGTCCCCGTTCAGCAACGAGGCCGAGATGTTCTTCATGAACTCGCTGTTCCTCAACGTCGGCGACGACACGTATGCAGGGGTGCTCGCGCACGAGTTCTTCCACATGATCCAGTTCTCGAACGACTACAACGAGGAGACCTGGGTCAACGAGGGCATGGCCGACGTCGCCGCCGTCGTGAACGGCTTCGGCGACATCGTGCAGGGCCACATCGACGCCTACCAGGACAACCCGGACCAGCACCTGTTCGACTGGACCGGCGTGGTCGACGACTACGGCCAGGCGTTCCTGTTCTTCGACTACCTCTTCAACCACTACGGGGCGCCCGAGG
>DASQDO010000157.1:0-2840 GCA_035634135.1 Actinomycetota bacterium | reverse complement strand
TCGCGGGGTTGAGCTCCGCCGACGAGACGACCGCGAGGAGGTCACCGTTCGCCGGGTCGAGGACGACGGCTCCTCCCGTGGTCCCGCCGAATGCTCCCGCAGCGGCCTGCTGGATGCGGACGTCGAGCGTCGTGCGGACGGGGCGCCCGGGGTCGGGGGCCGCGCGCGCCAGCGTCTCCAGGCGCTTCTTCCCGTCGACGACGTCGAGCCGGAGACCCGGCGTCCCGGTGAGGCGTTCGTCGAACGCGAGCTCCATGCCGGACGCGCCGGCGAGGTCGCCCTCTTCGTACACGTCGCCCTCCGCGGCCTCCTTGCGGGTGAGCGAGCCGATGTGTCCCACGGTGCTGCCGGCGGTGGCGGCGAACGGGTAACGGCGCCCGGGGGCCGGGCCGGTGGCAAGGACCCTGCCCTTCCGGTCGCGGATGGGCGCACGCGGAGGCCACTTGCGGACGACGCGCAGCCCGTCGGCGTCTTCGAACCCGGGCCACATCGACGCTTCCTCCCAGTCGACGAGCCACTCGCCGCCCTGCAGCCGCATCTCCAGCTCGCCGTCGAGCGGCTCGCCTTCGGAGCCGTCGACCGAGTAGGCGATCGAATACTGCGCGGTGCTGGTCGCGGTCGGCGACGCGTCCTCGGGCGTCGTGGTCTGCGTGGCGACGTCACCGGGGGTGACCTCGAACTCGACCTCGTCTCCGAGGTCTTCGCCGAAGAACCGGCCGAGACCGCCGCTCGGATCGGTCATCAGCTCGCTCATGGCGCTGGCGTCCCGCTCGTTCCAGGCGTCGACGAACGACTCGAACGCCGCGCCGGCGGGTGGGAGCTCCGGCCCCTCGTCCTCCGGGGTGCACGCAGGCGCGAGCAGCGCGACGACGACGAGCGATGCGAGGGCGCGCTTCACTACGGGTGGGTCAGGTACGCGCCGAGGCCGGGACCGTGCGGTACGCGTCGAAGACCGAGTCCACCCGTCGGACGCTCTGGATGACGTGTTCGAGGTGCGACGGGTCGGCGAGCTCGAACGTGAACGTCAGCGTCGCGATCCCGTCCCGGCCCGTACGCGTCGACGACGCGACGATGTGCAGCCCCTGGTCGGAGATCGCCGTCGTGACGTCGCGCAGCAGCTTCGCGCGGTCCATGGCCTCGATCTGGATGCCGACGATGAACGTGCCCTGCTGCCGGTCGTCCCACCAAACCTTTGCGATCCTTCCCTCGTCGGTCACCTGCAGCGCCTTCGCGTTGGGGCAGTCGTCCCGGTGGACCGATACCCCCCGCCCCCTGGTGAGGAAACCCACGATGGGGTCGCCCGGCACCGGCGTGCAGCAACGCGCGAGGCGCACCATCAGGTCTTCCACGCCCTCGACGATCACGCCCTTGCCGCGCGGGACGCGCGAGCGGCGGCGTACCGGAGGCTCCTCGATCTCTGCGGGCTCGGTCTCCGGCTCCGGCTGGAACAGACGGATCACGCGCGTGGTGACCGTCTGCGGCGAGAGGTGCCCGGCCCCCAGCGCGACGAACATCCCGTCGAGGTCCGGGTACTTCAGCTCTTCGGAGATCTGCCGGAGCAGGTCGCCCTTCGTCACCTTGTCGACGGGCAGGCCCTGCTTGCGCATCGCGCTGACGAGCGCGTCGCGTCCCTGGGCGAGCGCGTCGTCGCGGCGCTCACGGGCGAAGTGCTGTCTGATCTTGTTGCGGGCACGCGGCGTCTTGACGAGCTGGAGCCAGTCGCGCGAGGGCGCGGCCGGGCCCTTCGTGGTGATGATCTGGACGGTGTCGCCGGAGTTGAGCTCGTAGCCGAGCGGGACGATGCGCCCGTTGACGTGTGCTCCCACCGTGCGGTGGCCGACCTCGGTGTGGATCGAGTAGGCGAAGTCGATCGGCGTCGCGCCGCGCGGGAGCTCGAGGACGTCGCCCTTCGGCGTGAAGGCGAAGACCTCGTCCGCGTAGAGGTCCATCTTCAAGGACTCCATGAAGTCCTTGGGGTCCTCGGACTCCTTCTGCCAGTCCATCATCCGCTGGAGCCAGGCGAGGTCCTCCTCGGAGACCTTCCCGCGGCGCTGCTCCTTGTAGAGCCAGTGCGCGGCGATCCCGATCTCGGCGGCGCGGTGCATCTCCTGCGTGCGGATCTGGATCTCCATCGCGCGGCCCCCCGGGCCCACGACCGTGGTGTGCAGCGACTGGTACATGTTGAACTTCGGCTTCGCGATGTAGTCCTTGAAGCGGCCGGGGACCGGCGTGAACAGCGTGTGGAGCGCGCCGAGGGCCGCGTAGCAGTCCCTGACCGACTCGACGACGACGCGGATGCCGACGAGGTCGAAGATCTCCTCGAACTGCTTGCCGCGCAGCACGACCTTCTCGTAGATCGCGTAGAGGTTCTTGGGACGCCCGAAGACCTCCGCCTTGATCTTCATGTCCCTCAACTTGTCGAGGATCTGCGTGACGACCTCGTCGAGCACCCGCTCTCGCTCGGGCTGGCGCTGCTGGACGAGCCCCTCGATCTCGGCGTAGCGCTTGGGGTGCAGCGTCTTGAACGCGAGGTCCTCGAGCTGCCACTTCACCGCGTACATGCCGAGCCGGTGCGCGAGCGGCGCGTAGATCTCGAGCGTCTCCATCGCGATCAGCTCTCGTTTGTGCGGTGCGAGCGGCGCGAGCGTCTGCATGTTGTGGAGGCGGTCGGCGATCTTCACGAGCAGGACGCGGACGTCCTTGGCCGTCGCCACGATCATCTTGCGGAGGTTCTCGGCCCGCCCGTGCTCCGCGGAACGCAGGCGCATCCTGTCGAGCTTCGTGACCCCGTCGATCAGCTGCGCGACCTCGAAGCCGAGCTCGGCCTCGACCTCGGCCAG
>DASQDO010000156.1:0-6146 GCA_035634135.1 Actinomycetota bacterium | reverse complement strand
ACCTGCGCTCGCGCGACGTCGTGCACTCGTTCTACGTGCCGCGCTTCCTCGTGAAGCGCGACACGATCCCCGGCGAGACGAACAGGATCGACTACCTCATCCGCGAGGAGGGGACGTACGACGGGCGGTGCGCCGAGTTCTGCGGCGTGCTCCACGACTCGATGCCTTTCACGATCGAGGCGGTCTCGATGGACGAGTTCGAGGGATGGCTCGCGGAGCAGAGGACGGAGAACGAAGATGCCGGCATCTGAGGCGGCGGCGGTCGCGGCCCACCCCGAGCCACGGGGGCTCGTCGCGTGGCTGACGACGACCGACCACAAGAGGATCGGGCTCCTCTACCTGTGGAGCGCGCTGATCTTCTTCGTCGCCGGCGGGGTGATGTCCTTGCTGATGCGGGCGGAGCTCGCGCAGCCCGGCCTCCAGCTCCTCGAGCGCGAGACCTACAACCAGCTGTTCACGATGCACGGCACCGCGATGATCTTCTTCTTCGCGACGCCGGTTGCGGTCGGGCTCGCGAACTACCTCGTGCCGTTGCAGATCGGGGCGCCCGACGTCGCGTACCCGCGGCTCAACGCGCTCACGTTCTGGCTCTTCCTGGCCGGGGCCCTGACGGCGTTCTCGGGCTTCCTGACCGCGAGCGGGGCCGCGGCCGTCGGGTGGACCGGCTATGCGCCGTTGAGCGAGTCGACGTACTCGCCGGGGGCCGGGGTCGACCTGTGGATCATCGGGCTGCTCCTGTCGGGGATGGCCTCGATCCTCGGCGCGGTGAACTTCCTCGCGACGATCTTCGGGATGCGGGCGCCGGGGATGACGATGTTCCGGGTGCCGATCTTCACGTGGAACATCGTGGCGATCTCGGTCCTGATCCTGTTCTCGTTCCCCGTTCTCACCGCCGCGCTGGCCGCGCTGTTCGTCGACCGGAACTTCGGCGGGCACTTCTTCGACCCGTCCCAGGGTGGGAATCCGGTCCTGTGGCAGCACCTGTTCTGGTTCTTCGGCCATCCCGAGGTCTACATCGTGATCCTTCCGTTCTTCGGCGTGGTCTCGGAGATCGTGCCGGTGTTCTCGCGCAAGCCGCTGTTCGGCTACAAGGGCTTCGTCTTCGCGACGCTGCTGATCACCGCGTACAGCTTCTCGGTGTGGGCGCACCACATGTTCACGACGGGAGCCGTATCGAGCCTGTTCTTTGCCACGACGTCGTTCCTCATCGCTATCCCGACCGGGGTGAAGTTCTTCAACTGGATCGCGACGATGTGGCGCGGGAAGCTCACGTTCGAGGCCCCCATGCTGTTCTGCGCGGGGTTCCTGTTCATGTTCCTGATCGGGGGGATCTCCGGCGTGTTCCTCGCGTCGCCGCCGATCGACTACGCGGTGCACGACACGTACTACGTGGTCGCGCACATGCACTACGTGCTGTTCGGTGGGACGACGTTCGCCGCGTTCGCGGCCCTCTACTTCTGGATCCCGAAGTTCAGTGGGCGGCTGATGGGCGAGGGCCTCGCTCGGGTCCACTTCGTGCTGATGCTCGTGGGGATGAACCTGGCGTTCTTCCCGATGCACCAGCTGGGCCTCGACGGGATGCAGCGCCGCGTGCCCGACTATCCCGAGTCGTCGGGCTACGGCGACCTGAACATGCTGAGCACGGTCGGGGCGTTCCTGATCGCGGTGTCCGTCGTCGTGTTCGCCGTGAACTTCGCCGTCTCGATGAGACGGGGCCGCTCTGCCGGGGGCGACCCCTGGGGCGGCTACTCGTTGGAATGGGCGACGACATCGCCGCCGCCGCACCACAACTTCGAATCGCTCCCTCCCGTCCGTTCGGAGCGCCCGGTATACGACGCGAGGACCGGCGATGCCTGAGGAGCTGAGGGGCCCAGCCGGCGTCGCGCTCTACGTCGCCGTCGCGACGGTGGTGTACTGGCTTGTGTCGGACGAGATAGCCGGGACGTTGTTACTGGTCTTCCTCTTCGTAGCGGCCGTGGCTCTGGTCCTCCTCGGCCTGGCGCTGCGCCGCCCGGGGGTGGACCCGGCTTTGGAGATAGAAGAGGAACCGGTCGTGACGGTGAGCCCGTGGCCCCTCCTGGGAGCGGCCGCGGCGATGCTGGTGGGGCTGGGCCTGCTGTACGGGCCGTGGCTATGGATACCCGGAGCCGCGCTGGGGGCCGGCTCGGCCTACGGCTGGATCACGCAGACAGACGCCTGACGTAGCCGAGGTTCGGCGTCACCTTCAGCTTCGCCTCCGTTCCTTGGCTCAGCGCTCCGTATAGCGACGGCTTGACCCGGTAGGCCGTCAGCTTCGGGCTGCGGCCGTCGTCTATCGCCACGAAGTAGCGCAGGTATTGCTGGTCCGAGCCCTGGAACGAGTACGGGAACGGCGACCACCTCGTCCTCGCCCGCAGGATCGTTCCCTCCACCGGCCGGGACGCGAGCAGGTCCAGGAAGCCCAACACGAGTTGCGGGAGCGAGCGCGTCAGCACCAGCACCGCTATCCCGAAAAGAACGAGAGCGATGGCCTTCAGCCACGTGTCGTCGCCTCCCAGGTCGCCCGTCGCCAGCCTCAGCAGCCACCGGGCGAACAGCGTCCCCAGGAACCCGACTCCCAGCGCGTGAAGGGGATGACGGCCCCAGCCCGGCCGGAACCTCGGGTACCTCACCTCCACCTTCCGCCACTCGGTGCCGGCGCGGGCCCAGACCTCGGTGTCGCTCTCGGCCCCCATGGGTAGCGCCCTGACGGAGCGGGGCGCCACACCCAGCGCGGCCGCGTACGCAAGGTGGCGTTCCCAAACGACGACGCCGCTCGGCGGCAGCTGCTCGAACGACGGGCTCTCCTCCAGCGCGCGCCGGACTCCCAGCCAGCGAGAGCCGCAGCGCAATCCCTCTGCGGTCGAGGTCTGGCGCGTCGACTTGACCACGGCGCCCAGGGCGAAGATCGCCGGCAGCGCTCCCAGCGTCACCGCGTTCAGCAGAGGCGAGTCCGCCACGTCATCGGGGTCGTTGAAGCCGGTAGCGAGCGCGTACAGCACGAGGAGCACCACACCGCCTCCGACCAGTAACGAGATGGCCGTTGCGTTCCACAGGTTGGTGCACAGCCCCGCGGACTGCGCGTGCGCGACGAGCTTCTTGCGGAACTCGTCCCACCACGCCTTCGAACGGTCCTGCGGGCCGGTCGTCAGCGCCTCGGCCGGGATCACGCCGTCCGCCGCCAGCGACCGCAGATGGTCGACGAGCATCCGCTCGTAGGGCGTCAGCTCGGCCGCCTTGCCTGTGAGCCGGCAGTAGTACCTGCCGATGCCCCGGTCCTCGATCTCGATCAGCCCGCGCGCGGCGAGGTCGACGAGCGTCGCCGGGACCGCGTCGCGCGTCGGGTTCGAGCGGTGGGCGACGAGGTTCGCCAGCCCGGGGGTCTCGGGCCCGAGCTCGGTCGACTCCGGGCTCGGCCGCGGCCGCCGCGGCGAACGCGACGCCCACAAGGCCCCGAGCAGCGCGAACCACGCGACGAGGCCGGCCGCGGTCGCGCGGAGAAGTCCCTCGTGGGGGACGTAGAGCTCGTTCAGAGGTTGGTCAGGGCGTCATGGGCGGCGTCTTGCCCTTCTTCTGCTTCTTCGCCGCCCGCTTCTCCTTCAGGCTCTTCTGCGACTGCTTCTTGTCGGCCTTGCCGCCGCCCTTGTCCTTGTTCGCCACGGGACCTCCTGCGCCTCGGGTGGGGCCCCCATCATCCGCTGTCGGGCGCCGGATTCCAAGCTCGTTCGAGCAGATCGGCGATCGCCCCTGCCGCGTCGTAGTTGAGGACGTGGGCCCCGCCGGGGACGACCACGAGCTCGCCCAAGGGCAGCAGCCGGGCGACCTCCTCGGCCCAGCTCTGCGGCACGATCGCGTCCCCGTCGCCGCGCACGACGAGGACGGGGACGTCTACGTGCGGGAGCTTGGCCTCGAGCGGGTCGTCCAGCGCGTACCGCAGCGTCTGGAGCGGGCGCACGATGCCGGCCTGCAGGTAGTCCGCGAGCAGCGGCCGCACGAGCCCGGCCGGTTCCCGCACGGCAGTCGCGACGACCCGGCCCGCCTGCGACCACGCGTTGCGGGCCCGGCGGTCGATGGTCGGGCCCAGGAAGGCCGCTGCCTCGAGGCGTGCCGGGTGACGCAGCGCGAGCTCGGCGACGATCTGGCAGCCGAACGAGTTGCCGACCATCACGGCGCTCCCGAGCGAGAGGTGCCCCATCCACTCGTCGAGGACGCCGGCGAGATCCTGCAACGTCAGCGCGCGCCGGGGCTTGGCGCTGCGCCCGAAGCCGGGGAAGTCGGGGGCGTAGACGCGGTTGCGCTCGGCCAGCCGCCGGGCGAGCGGCATGAAGTAACGGCCGGACGCGCCGATGCCGTGCACGAGGACGAACGTCCGGCCCCCGCGACGATCCGAGACGCGCGCATGGACGAGCCCGCGCGACGTCTGCGTGTAGACCGAGTCGAACCTCAGCCGCCGGCCTCGGTCTCTTCGAAGCCCCCGCTCTCCGTCCGGCGCAGCTTCACGCCGCGCGAGCGCCGGAACGGGTGCGAGCCCGAGCTCCCGAGGTCGCTCGCTATCCGGTACGCGAGCAGGCCCCCGAACACCGGGAGCACGAACGTCGCGTAGCGAAGCAGCACCGTCATCGTCTCGACCGGGACGTTGAACAGCAGCGCCAGCACGTCGTTGCCCCCGGCGATCGTCAGCACGCCGAAGTAGAGGAGCCCCGCGACGCCGACCGCGGTGCGCAGCGGCGCGTCGCGCGGCCGGTCGAGCAGGTGGTGCTCGTCGGTGTCGCCCGTGATCCGCGCCTCGATGAACGGCCACAGCGCGAGCACGGTGAAGCCCAGCCCCGGGATCACGACGCCCGGGATGAACGGCGACGGGATCAGCACCCCGAACACCTCCAAGTCGAACGGCGGGAACAGGCGGAGCGCGCCCTCGAGCCAGCCGACGTACCAGTCCGGCTGCGACGCCGCGCTGACCGTCGTCGCGTCGAACGGGCCGAAGTCCCAGACGGGGTTGATCTGGAACAGCCCGCCCATGAACGCGAGGACCGACGCGGTGAGCGCGAGCAGACCTACCGACTTGAAGACCTGCGACGGCCACAGCGCCTTGCCGACGACGTTGCGCTCGGTCCGGCCGGGCCCCCGATGCTGCGCGTGCTTCTGCCGCACGAGGATGCCGAGGTGCGCGGTGATGAGACCGATGATCGCCGCGGGGAGAAGCATCACGTGCAGCACGAACAGGCGCGAGATGATCCCCTCGGTCGGGAACTCGCCGCCGAACACGAGGAACGCGAGGTACGGCCCGACGAGCGGGATCGAGATCAGCACCGAGTACGCGATCCGCAACCCCGTTCCCGACAGCAGGTCGTCCGGCAGCGAGTAGCCGGTGAACCCCATCCCGATCGCGAGGATCAAGAGGCCTATGCCGACGAGCCAGTTGACCTCGCGCGGCTTGCGGAACGCCCCGGTGAAGAACACGCGCATCGTGTGCACGACGATGGACGCGACGAACACGAGCGCGGCCCAGTGGTGGATCTGCCGCATGACGAGGCCGGCCCGCACCTCGTACGAGATGCGCATGACGGACTCGAACGCGGCCGAGACCTCGCGGCCCTGCAGCGGGACGTACGGCCCGTCGTAGATCACCCGCGTCGCGTCGGCCCGGTAGAACAGGGTCAGGAAGATCCCCGTCGCGAGCAGGATCAAGAAGCAGAACAGCGCGATCTCGCCGAGCAGGAACGACCAGTGGTCCGGGAAGACCTTGCGCAGGGCCTTGCGGGCCCACGAGGCCGCACCGAGGCGGGAGTCGAGCCAGCGCAGCATCAGCGGTCTTCCTTTGCGCTGGCCGATCGTCCAGACGATCGGCCGTCCCGGAGGTTCCAGAAGCCCGGCCCCACCGGCTCGGGGAAGTCGCCGAGCGCGATCAGGACCCCTTCGTCGTCGACTCCCCTCGGGAGCTGCGGCAGCGGCCGGTCGGCGGGCCCGAACGTGGGCACCGCGCCGCGGAGCACGTCGAACGTCGACTGGTGGCACGGGCAGAGGAGCTCGTGCGCCTGGGCCCGGTAGAGGCCGACCGGACAGCCCGCGTGCGTGCAGATCTTCGAATAGCCGACGCACCCTTCGGGAGCCCACTCGGCCCCCTCGCC
>DASQDO010000155.1:0-2857 GCA_035634135.1 Actinomycetota bacterium | reverse complement strand
CGGCACGTGAGCAACGGCGCACCGCGGATGGCCTCGGAGCCGGCGAGGACGGCGACCGAACCCCCGCTCTTCTTGTGGGAGCCGGGGGGCCGGGACGGCAGCACCCGCGCGACGTCGGCCTCCTCGGCGAGATGCGTCGACACCGGCGGGATCGGGATGCCTATGTCCGCGACGACGACGCGTCCGGCGTGAGCGGCCCCCGGCGACAGCGCGGTCCCCAGCTTCTCGGCTGCCATCGCGACGGTGACGGCAGCACGGACCGCGGCCCCCGCTACGGCTCCGGTCGCGCCGTCCACTCCCGAGGGGATGTCCGCGGAGACGACCCGGGGATGGTCCGCGATGGTCTCGATCACCTTTGCGACCGGTCCTTCGGGCGCGCCTCGGAACCCCGTCCCGAAGATCGCGTCGACGACGACGTCGAAGCGTTCAGGAGACGGCGGCTCCTCGCCCTCGAACAGCCGCACGCACGTGACGCCGAGGCCTTCTCCGCGCAGGACGCGTGCCGCGACGAGGCCGTCTCCGCCGTTGTTGCCCTTGCCGCACAGCACGAGGACGCGCTTGCCGTAGCGGCCGCCGGCGAGCTCGATCGCGGAGCGGGCGAGGGCGCGCCCCGCCCGCTCCATCAGGACCGAAGCCGCTACGCCGGACGAGATGGCGGCCTCGTCGGCACGGCGCATCTCCTCCGGCGTGAGTAGCGGTCTCACTCCACGGTGACGCTCTTGGCGAGGTTCCTCGGCTTGTCCGGCGGAAGCCCCCGCTCCTTGCACACGAAGTACGCGAACAGCTGCGTCGGGATCGTGTCGAGGATCGGCGTCAGCAACGGCTTCGTCGCCGGGACCTCGAAGAGCTCGTTGGCGAGGCTCCGCGCGCGGTCGTCTCCTTGCGGCGCGATAAGGATCGTGTCCGCGCCGCGGGCACGCACCTCCTCGACGTTCGCCAGCATCTTGTCGTAGAGAAGATGACCGGTCAGAACCGCGACCACGGGCACGCCCGGCTCGATCAGGGCGATCGCACCATGCTTTAGCTCGCCCGCCGCGTATCCCTCGGCGTGGAGGTAGCTGATCTCCTTGAGCTTCAGCGCGCCTTCCATCGCGACCGCCATCCCGACGCCGCGGCCGATGAAGATGAAGTCCTTCGCATCGGCGTAGCACTTCGCAGCCCGGTGCACCTCGCCTTGGACGGCGAGGACCTCCTCGACCTGCTCGGGAAGCCGCTGCATCGCGGCGATCGTCTCGGCCCGCTTGTCCGCGCTCATCGTCCCGCGCTCCTGCGCGAGGTAAAGAGCGAGGATGTTGAGCGCGACCAGTTGTGCCGTGAACGTCTTCGTCGCCGCGACCCCGATCTCGGGACCGGCATGCGTGAACAGCACCGCGTCGGCCTCGCGCGTCATCGACGAGCCGACGACGTTCGTGACGGCGACGACGCTCGCGCCCATCTCCTTAGCGAAGCGGACGGCGGCAAGCGTGTCGGCGGTCTCGCCCGACTGCGCGATGCCGATGACGAGCGACCGTTCGTCGAGGACGGGGTCCCGGTAGCGGAACTCCGACGCGAGGTCGAGCTCGACGGGGATCCGGGTCCAGTGCTCGATCGAGTGCTTGGCCGCCATGCCCGCGTGGAACGACGTGCCGCAGGCGACGACGACGATCTTGTCGATCGCCTCGATGACGTCCGGCTCCCACGTCACCTCGTCGAGCCTGACGCGGCCCTCTTCGTCGAAGCGCCCGCGCATCGTGTTACGCACCGCGGCGGGCTGCTCGAAGATCTCCTTGAGCATGAAGTCCTCGTAGCCGCCCTTCTCGGCGGCCTCCTCGTCCCATTCGACGTGCACGGTCTCCGGCGTGACCTCGCTGCCGGCGAAGTCGAAGACACGGACGCGGCCCGCCGTCACCTCGGCGATCTGCCGGTTGTCGAGCGGGATGACGTCGCGCGTGTGCGCGAGCAGCGCGGGGATGTCCGACGCGACAAGCCCCATCGTCTCGGTGGCGCCGACGATCAACGGCGGCTCCTGGCGAGCGACGACGATCTTGTCGGGCTCGTCCAAGGAGATCGCTACGAGCGCGAACGCGCCCTCGAGGATCGTCACGGCCTCGTGGACCGCGCTCCGCAAGTCCGTTACGCCCGACGCGAGCAGGCTCTCGAGGAGGTGGGCGATGACCTCGGTGTCGGTCTGCGACCGGAACCTGTGCCCCTCGTCTTCGAGCTTCGCCCGCAGGACGTCGTGGTTCTCGATGATGCCGTTGTGCACGATCGCAATCCGGCCCGTGCAGTCACGGTGGGGGTGGGCGTTCGCGTCGGTCGGCGCGCCGTGCGTCGCCCAACGCGTGTGCCCGATGCCCATCGAGCCTTCGAGCCAGTTGCGGTTGAGGTGTCCTTCGAGGACGCCGAGGCGTCCGGCCCTGCGCTCGACGGCCATGTCACCGTCCGAGACGACGGCGACCCCAGCGGAGTCGTAACCGCGGTACTCGAGCTTGCGAAGGCCGTCGAGCATGATCTGGAGAGCGTCGTCGCTGCCTACGCATCCGACGATGCCGCACATAGGCGTCTCCTCCTCTTCGGTATAACGGGCGCGACAGGGCGCGCCCATGAGTGGTCAGCGAAAGAGGAGCCACGCCGGGGCCGGTTTGTCCCCCGGGATCACTCCCGGGCTTTGTCGGCACCGTCACGACCGTGGCCGGCCGAGGGTCACCCGCCGAAAAGGGCGTTCCGTGAACGCCTTTCGAGATCCCCTGCCTCGTCGTCTCGCCCCCTCCTACGGCGAGACCTGGCGCTAGATCCGGACTGGTGGTGCTTCCTCTCTGCCCGTCCAGGTTAGCGCGCGAGCCCCCGCCGGGAAAGGAGGGTGGAAGGAATTACCTGG
>DASQDO010000154.1:0-1685 GCA_035634135.1 Actinomycetota bacterium | reverse complement strand
ACGTCGTAGGTGACGCCGAACTCCCGCACGAAGGCCTTCGCCTCGGGCTCCAAGTCGCACACGTTCACGCCGACGAACCGGACGCCCTCGCTCTCGTACCGCTCCCACGCGGCCTGGAACGCCGGCGCCTCGTTGCGGCACGGCCCGCACCACGAAGCCCAGAAGTTGAGGACGACCGGCGACCCGGCGAGGTCGTCGGACGACAGCGAGCCCGAGCCCGACAGGTGTGCGAGCGAGAACGAAGGCAGTCGATCCGCAGCGTCGCGAGACCCCGGCCTCAACAACAGAGTGCTGAGCGCGGCGACCACCATTGCAAGTGCGATTGAGAAGGCAATCAGCCGCACTCGCCGGTTCGTGCGCGGGTATTCCTCGAGCTCGTCTACGGGCACCACGACGGCCTCAGGGTATCGGGGGGTTCATATATATTGCGCTCGTCTTGGAACCGACTCGCGGGGGCCCCGACAAAGCAGCGGCGAGACGCGCTCGTGTCGCCGCCCTGCTCCCCGTATTCGCTTTGCTCCTGGCGAGCTGCGCGAACCAGAGCCCTCAGGACTCGCTCTCTCCCGAAGGACCGATCGCGCGCGAGCAGGACAAGCTCTGGGACCTGACGTTCCTCATCGCGGTCGTCATCTTCTTCATCGTCGAGCTCGTGCTCGTGTACGCGATCGTCCGCTTCCGCGAGCGTCCGGGCCGGCAGGCCGCGCAGTTCCACGGCAACACGAAGCTCGAGGTCATCCTCACGGTGATCCCGTCGCTGATCCTGGCGGGGATCGCCGTTCCGACCGTCCGGACGATCTTCGACCAGGCCGAGACCCCCGAGGGGGCGCTCAACGTCAAGGTCGTCGGGAAGCAGTTCTGGTGGGAGTACGAGTACGTCGACGCCGGCGTGGTCACCGCGAACGAGCTGCACATCCCGACCGACCAGCCCGTCCACCTCACGCTCGACGGGGTCGCGACCGAGGTCAACGGCGAGCGCGGCGTGATCCACAGCTTCTGGGTCCCGCGCCTGGCGGGGGCGCAGGACATCATCCCGGGCCGCACCCTGAGCATGAACATCCAGGCCGACGAGCCCGGCGAGTACGAGGGCCAGTGCAAGGAGTTCTGCGGGCTCAGCCACGCCAACATGCGCCTGCGCGTGATCGCGCACGAGCCGTCCGAGTTCGAGGCGTGGCTCGCCGACCAGCAGGAGGAGGCCGCCGAGCCCGCCGACTCGCTGGCGAGGAAGGGCCAGGAGATCTTCAACGAGACCTGCATCGCGTGCCACTCGATCCAGGGCGTCACGGAAGCCCCCCGCAACGTCGGCCCGGACCTGACGCACTTCGCGAGCCGCGAGACGTTCGCCGGCGCGATGTTCGTGGTGACCGAGGCCCACGTACGGGCATGGATGGAGGACCCGCCGGCCGTGAAGCCGGGGGCGTTGATGCCGGACTACAACCTCAGCTCGGAGGAGCTCGACGCCGTCGTCGCGTATCTGATGGGGCTCGAATGAAGCAGTCAGAAGGAGTGGAGTAGATGGCAACCGTAGCCGCCCCGCGGCGAGGACTTCTGAGCCGTCCCACCGCGACCACGGGGGTGTGGGGCTGGATCACGACGGTCGACCACAAGAAGATCGGGATCCTCTACGGGGTCACGTCCTTCATCTTCTTCATCCTCGGGGGCCTCGAGGCGATCGCGATCCGCCTCCA
>DASQDO010000153.1:0-10405 GCA_035634135.1 Actinomycetota bacterium | reverse complement strand
GCACGGCCCCCGGAACAAACCCCTCGGCCCCCTCGTTGTGCCCTCTGAGCAGGGACGTTAGGCATACCTAACTGCTAGACTCGCCCCGGAAATCCACCCCAGGAGGCAACGCAGTGGCTACCGAAGCCGAGGACCTCAAGGTCCAGCAGGAGAACGAGCAGGTCCGGGCCCTAAAGGGCGAGTACAAGTACGGCTGGCACGACGCCACCTCGTACGACGTGGCGCCCACCAAGGGCATCAACCACCAGGTCCTCGACATGATGAGCGACCGCAAGAACGAGCCCGACTGGATGCGGAAGTTCCGCCACAAGGCCCTCGACGTCTTCTACCGCAAGCCCATGCCGGGCTGGGGCGCCGACCTGAGCGGCATCGACTTCGACGACATCTACTACTACATCAAGCCCATGAACCAGGTGAAGTCCTGGGACGACATGCCCGAGGACATCAAGTCGACGTGGGACAAGCTCGGGATCCCCGAGGCCGAGAAGAAGTACCTCGGCGGCGTCACCGCTCAGTACGAGAGCGAGGTCGTCTACCACAAGACCCAGGAGCACCTCGAGCGCCAGGGCATCCTCTTCTCGGACATGGACACCGCGGTGCGCGAGCACCCGGACCTCGTCAAGCAGTACTTCGGCACGATCATCCCGCCGGCCGACAACAAGTTCGCGGCCCTCAACTCCGCGGTCTGGTCGGGCGGGTCGTTCATCTACGTCCCGCCGGGCGTCGAGGTCGAGATCCCGCTCCAGGCCTACTTCCGCATCAACCAGGAGAACATGGGCCAGTTCGAGCGGACGCTGATCATCGTCGACGAGAACGCGTACGTGCACTACGTCGAGGGCTGCTCGGCCCCCATCTACTCGAGCGACTCGCTGCACTCCGCGGTCGTCGAGATCGTCGTCAAGGACCACGGCCGCTGCCGCTACACGACGATCCAGAACTGGTCGAACAACGTCTACAACCTCGTGACCAAGCGAGCCGCCGCGCACAAGGGCGCCATCATGGAGTGGGTCGACGGCAACCTGGGCTCGAAGGTCACGATGAAGTACCCGGCGGTCTACCTCCTCGGCGAACACGCCAAGGGTGAGGTCCTCTCGATCGCCTACGCGGGCGACGGCCAGCACCAGGACGCGGGCGCCAAGATGATCCACGCGGCCCCCGACACGCAGAGCGCCATCACGTCCAAGTCGATCAGCAAGGACGGAGGCCGGGGCGGCTACCGCGGGCTCGTCCGGATCGAGGAGGGGGCCGAGCGCGCCAAGAGCCACGTGATCTGCGACGCGCTGATCCTCGACGACCACTCGCGCTCCGACACGTACCCGTACATCGAGATCGAAGAGGAGACCGCGGCGGTCAGCCACGAGGCGACGGTCAGCAAGGTCTCCGACGAGCAGCTCTTCTACCTGATGTCCCGCGGCCTCTCGGAGACCGAGGCGATGCAGATGATCGTGCGCGGCTTCATCGAGCCGATCACGAAGGAGCTGCCGATGGAGTACGCGGTCGAGCTGCAGAGGCTCGTCGAGCTCCAGATGGAGGGCTCCGTCGGTTAACGCGGTCTCCGGGCGGCGCATGAAGCTGGCCGCGTTCGCGATCGTCTTCGCGCTATGGCTCGGCCCCCGCAACGCGACGCCCAAGCCCGTCGCGGTCAAGCCTTGGTAGACGCGCTACCGATCGAGACCGAACGCCTGCTGATCCGTTCCTCCGTCGTGGAGGACGCCGAGGCGTTCCTGGACATCTACTCGGACCCCGAGGTCACGAGATGGCTAGGCGGGCCGATCTCGAAAACCGTCGAGCAGGTGCGCGAGCGCATCGGGCTGAGGCGCTCGATCCAACAACGGCACGGCTTCTCGCTGTGGACCGTCGTGGAGGTCGAGACCGGCACGATCATCGGCAGCGCCGGGCTCTTCCCGGTCGAAGGCGACGGCCCCGACGTCGAGGTGGCCTACCACTTCCGCAAGGACCGGTGGGGGAGGGGCTACGCGACCGAAGCCGCCAAGGCGTGTCTCGACTACGGCTTCGACGTCGCGGGGCTCGACACGATCATCGGCCTCGTCGCGCCGGAGAACATCGCGTCGGCCCGGGTGCTCGAGAAGTGCGGGATGACGCGCGCCGGCACGGCGCACCACTACGACATGGACCTGACGAAGTACACGGCCGCGCGCCGCTAGGGCGCGTCCTCGCACGCGAGCGTCGTCTCGGCCTCGCACTCGTCCGTGCCGTCTCCTCCGTCGGCGTGGTCGACGTCCCGGCCCCCGCGCAGCACATCGCCGCCACCGGCCCCGTCGAGCGTGTCGTTCCCGTCGTTGCCGCGCAGCCTGTTGACCCACTCGTCGCCCCGGATGACGTCGTCACCGGGGCCCCCGAAGACGTGCTCGAACCCGCGCACGACGTCGCTGCCGGCCCCCTCGACCGTTCCCGCGGCGAGGTCCACCTGCACGTCACCGCCCCACAACGAAAAGACGAGGTAGTCGCGACCGCCCCCGGCCAAGAGGGCGTCGTCCCCCTCGTGGTCGCCGCTCACGAAGGCGGTGCCGGGGCCGAGCCAGACGGCGTCGTCTCCCGGGCCGGGGTCGGCCTCGTCGCGCCCCGGTCCGCCGTACAGGTCGTCCTTGCCCGGCCCGCCGAACACCTCGTCGTCGCCGTCGCCGCCCCGGATCAGGTCCCCGCCCGGACGCCCGCCGATCCCCTCGTCCCCCTCCAGCAGGTCGTCTCCGCCGCGGCCGACGAGCAGGTCGTCACCCCCTCCACCCGACAGCCAATCCGAGTGGTCGTCGCCCCTCAGGACGTCGGTGCGCTTCGACCCGACGACGCGGGCGAACTCGCCGTGCAACCGGTCGCGTCCGGCCCCGCCTGTAGCGATCCCGCGTTTCAGGTCTACGTGCACGGCGCGCGGCGCGCCCGAGTACCAGAGCACGGCGTATTCGGCCGCCGTGATGTCGTCGTCGCCGGGGCCACCGGCGAGCGTCTCGCCCGCGATGACGTCGTCGCCGCGCCCGCCGTACGAGAACGCGCCCGGGCCGCCGAGGTCGTCGTTCCCGTCACCGCCGTAGAGGTAGGAGCCGTCGTCGTCGCGGACGAGCCTGACGCGGTCGTCGCCCTTGCCGCCGTAGATCGTGTCGTTGTAACCCCGCGCGCATACGAGGTCGTCGCCCGCCCCGGCCCTGACAAGCCTGATGATCCCGCGCGTCACGATCACGTCGTCGCCCGGCGTCCCGCGCACGACCTCGCGCTTGCCGTCGGTGATCGTCGCCTTCTTCCCGAAGCACGTCGGGGCCGCCGCCGCGTGAGGCGCGGGCAGCGCGACGAGCAACGAGAGCGACAGGAGTGCCCGCTTCACGTACGTCCCTCCCTAGAATCGGGCGATGCGCGTAGCGATCGTAGGTGCCGGAGTCATGGGCGCGGCCACCGCGCGCTCACTTGCCCGTTCGGGCCACGACGTGACGGTATTCGAACAGTTCGGCTTCGCCCACACGCGGGGCTCTAGCCACGGCGCCACGCGCGTGTTCCGTTTCTCCTATCCCGTCGTCGAGTACGTCGAGATGGCGATGGAGGCCCTCGAGCTGTGGCGCGAGGCCGAGCGCGACACGGGCGAGGACCTGCTGCGGACGACGGGAGGGCTCGACGCGGGCAAGGCCCTCGACGACCACGTCGCCGCGTTACAGGAGTGCGGCGCGGAGTGCGAGGTGCTCGATCGCGCGGAGGCCGCGGCGCGTTTCCCGTGGCTCACGCCGGGCGACGGGCCGCTGCTCTTCCAGGGCGACGGTGGCATCGCGTTCGCGGACCGCGCGGTGGAGGCGTTCCTTCGCAGCGCGAGCGAGCACGGGGCGACGCTGCGCCCCGAGACCAAGGTGGCGTCGATCGAGGACCTGGACAGCGACGTGGTCGTGGTCACGGCGGGAGGCTGGGTGAAGGAGCTCGTCGAGCCGCTCGGGATCGAAGTCCCGGCCCGGCCGACGCGTGAGACCGTCGCCTACTTCGAGTTCGACGAGCCGCGGCTCACGACCCTCGTCGAGTGGGGAGACCCGTCGATCTACTGTCTGCCGAGCGGGCCGGGCGTGCTGAAGGCCGGCGAGCACCAGGCCGGCGCCACCACGGACCCCGACGAAGAGGGCCGCGTCGACGAAGCGTCGGTGGCGCGGCTGAGCGAATGGGTGGCGAAGCGGTTCCCCGGGGCGAACCCGAAGCCCATCCACGCGGAGACGTGCATCTACACGAACACGCCGGACGACCGGTTCGTGCTCGAACGGCACGGTGACGTGGTGATCGGCTCGCCGTGCAGCGGCCACGGCTTCAAGTTCGCGCCGCTGATAGGCGAGCGCCTCGCGGAGCTCGCTGCCGGCTAGGGCTCCGGCGCGAGGACCGGCTGCTTTCGTTCCAGCTGTAGCGCTACCACCGCCGCGAGGATCAGCACTCCGCCGCCTACCTGCATCGCCGAGAGCCTCTCGCCCAGCCACAGCCACGCGATCACGCCGGCCAGCGGGGGCTCGATCGTCGCCGCGATCGCGGCCTTCTCGGACTTCACCTTCGCCACTCCCCAGATGAACAACAGGAACGGCACGAGCGTCCCGCCGACGCCGATGAGCAGGACGCGCAGGATGTTGTCGGGGTGCACGAGGTCTTCGGGGAAGCCGCGGGGGATCTGGTACACGAGCCAGAAGAGGGCCGCGATCGCGAACGCGCGCGCCATCGCCGGGATCGGCCCGAAGTGGGAGCCGGTCGCCTCGTTCAGCAACGTGTAGGCGGAGAAGAACACCGCGGCCGCGAGCCCGAGGAGCAGCCCGATGCCGTCCAGGCTCCCGACGTTGCCGGCGGGGAGCTCGGCGACGAACACGACTCCGACGATCGCCGCACCGAGCGTCACCAGCAGCAACGGCCGCGGGAACTTGCGCGTGCGGACCGCGGTCCACGCGACCACGAGCACGGGGGCCGAGTACTCGAGCACGAGCGCGACGGCGACCGCGAGCCTCTGGATCGCGAGGTAGTAGACGCCGTTGACGGCGGGGATCGAGAGGCCGAGCCCGATGAGGGCGGGGGCCGACTGACGAGTCACGCCGATCCCACCGGACCACGCGCCCGGCAGTAAGGAGAACCCGACGGCGGCTATGTAGGAGCGGGCCTGGGCCAGCTCTATCGGCTCGACCCCGGCCTCGAACAGGTCCTTCGCGACCGCCGCAGCGATGCCCCAGCAGGCGGCGGCCCCGATGACGGCGAGCAGACCGAGCCCGGCCCCGGAATCATTCGACCGCTCGGGCTGTTCGTGCATGGTGAGCAGGGTAAACGTCCTGTGGACCCGCGAGGTTAGGCTTGCCTAACCGACGACCCCTGACCCTGGGAGCTGAACCGACTCAGATGACGCCGAGACTGGACCGAGACGCCCTCGAGGCCCTCGTCGCCGCCACCGGCGAGCCCGGCTGGCTGGCCGAGCGCCGGATCGAGGCCTTCGACCTCTTCGAGAAGCTCGACATGCCCGACCCGAAGAAGGAGGAGTGGCGCTACACCGACGTCCGGGGCTTCGACTTCGACCTCTACGCGGCCCCCGAGCCGGCGAAGCGCTCGCTCGACCTCCCGAAGGAGCTCGCCGGCAAGGGCGTGGTCTTCACCGACCTCGTCAACGCCGACGCCGAGCTGGTCAAGGAGCACTTCTTCACCGAGGTCCCCGTCGACGAGCATCGCTTCACCGCGCTCCACGGCGCGTTCCACTCCGACGACGTCATCGTCCACGTGCCGCGCGGCGTCGAAGTCGACATGCCGCTCGAGGTCCTTCGTGACGTCGACAAGGGTGGGTCGGCGTTCCCGCACACGACGATCGTGGTCGAGGACCAGGCGTCGCTGACGTTCGTCGACCGGTTCAAGTCCGAGGACAGCCTCATGCCCTCGATGTGCTCCAGCGTCGTCGAGGTCACGGCGGGCCGCGGCGCCACCGTCAACTACATCTCGTTGCAGGAGTGGGGCCGCGGCGTCTCGCACTTCCAGACCCAGCGTTTCACCGGCTACCGCGACTCGACCGTGCGCAGCCTCGCGGTCAACCTCGGCTCGAAGTTCGCGCGCACGCAGGTCGAGTCCGTGCTCAAGGGCGAAGGCTCGTTCTCGGAGATGCTCGGCCTCTACTTCGCCGACGCCGAGCAGCACTTCGCGCAGCGGACCCTTCAGCAGCACGTGGCCGCGCACGCGACGTCGGACCTCCTCTACAAGGGGGCGCTGAAGGAGCGGTCGCGCAGCGAGTACTCCGGGCTCATCAAGGTCGGCAAGGGGGCCCAGGGCACCGACGCGTACCAGGCGAACCGCAACCTCGTGCTGTCCGAGGACGCCCTCGCGCACTCGATCCCGCAGCTCGAGATCGAGGCGAACGAGGTCCGGTGCACGCACGGAGCGACCGTGTCCCCGGTCGAGGAGGAGCACCTCTTCTACCTGATGAGCCGCGGGATCGACCGCGTGACGGCGCAGAAGCTCGTCGTGTTCGGTTTCTTCGGCGAGGTCCTCGACCGCATCCGGGTCCCGCAGGTGCGCGACGACCTGAGCGACGCGATCGCGGCGAAGGTCGAGGGGACGCAGCGGCTCGAGGTGGCGGTCTAGATGACGTTCCGTCCGGTCGCGCGCCTCGACGAGATCGGCGACGGCGAGATGCGCCAGTTCTCGGTCGGCGGCGAGCTCGTCGGCGTCTACCGCGTCGGCGACGACGTGTACGCGCTGAGCGACGTCTGCTCGCACCAGGAGGCGTACCTCACCGAGGGCGACTTCGAGCCCGAGGACCTCGAGGTGGAATGCCCGCTGCACGGGTCGCGCTTCAACGTCGCGACGGGCGCGGTGCGGATCCTGCCGGCGACGAAGCCGGTGGCGAGCTACGAGACCAAGGTCGAGGGCGGCGAGATCCTCGTCGGGCCCAAGAAGACAGGGGAGTGACGCAGCACATGGCAGAGAGACTTCTTCACATCGAGGACCTGCACGTCGAGGTCGAGGGCCGCGAGATCCTCAAGGGCCTCAACCTCAGCCTCGACACGGGCGACATCCACGCCATCATGGGCCCGAACGGGTCGGGCAAGTCGACGCTCGCGTACGTCCTGACCGGGCGGCCCGGCTACGAGGTCACCGCCGGCAAGGTGCTCTACAAGGGCGAGGACGTCCTCGACCTCGAGCCCGACGAGCGCGCGCACCGCGGCATCTTCCTCGCGTTCCAGTACCCGACCGAGGTGCCGGGCGTCTCGGTCGTGAACTTCCTGCGGACCGCGTACAACGCGATCAACCCCGACGCGCAGAAGAGCGCGATGCAGTTCCGCATGTACCTGCAGGAGAAGATCGATCTGCTCGAGATCCCGAGCGAGCTCGTCGACCGCTACGTCAACCAGGGCTTCTCCGGCGGCGAGAAGAAGCGCAACGAGATCCTGCAGATGGCGGTGCTCCAGCCCGAGCTCGCGATCATGGACGAGACCGACTCCGGCCTCGACATCGACGCGCTCAAGCACGTCTCCGCCGGCGTGAACAAGCTGGCCGGCCCCGACGTCGGCATCCTTCTCATCACGCACTACCAGCGCCTGCTGAACTACATCCGGCCGTCGACCGTCCACGTCCTCATGGGCGGCCGCATCGTGAAGTCGGGCGGGTTCGACCTCGCCGAGCGTCTCGAGGCCGAGGGATACGCTGGCATCGCGCGCGAGGCCGGGCTGACGGCCGAGGAGCTCGCCGCGGTCGAGGAGAGGGAGCGGGCGAAGGTCTGATGGTGCTGCGATGTCGCTAGACGCCGAGGTCGTCCGCAAGGACTTCCCGATATTCGAGACGCTCGCCCACGGCAAGCCGCTCGTGTATCTGGACTCCGCCGCGACGTCGCACAAGCCGCGGGCGGTGATCGACCGCATCGTGCGCTTCTACGAGACCGAGAACGCGAACGTCCACCGGGGGATCTACGAGCTCGGCGAGAAGGCGACCGCCGCGTACGAGGGGGCCCGCGCCGCGAGCGCCCGCTTCGTCGGGGCCCGCAGCACGCGCTCGATCGTGTTCACGCGCGGGACGACCGAGGCGATCAACCTCGTCCGCTACACGTGGGCGCGGGAGAACGTCCGCGAGGGCGACGAGATCCTCGTCACCGACATGGAGCACCACTCGAACCTGATCCCGTGGCAGCTCCACTGTCTCGACACGGGGGCGGTGCTGCGCCACCTGCCGATCGACGACGAGGGGCGGCTGCGCGTCGACCTCCTCGGCGACTACCTGACGGACAAGACGAAGCTCGTAGCGATCAACCTCATGAGCAACGTGCTCGGGACGATCAACCCCGTACGGCAGATCGCGGACGCCGCGCATTCCGTGGGCGCCCGCGTGCTCGTGGACGCGGCACAGGCCGCGCCGCACCTGTCGTTCGACGTGAACGAGCTCGACGCCGACTTCCTGGCGTTCTCCGCTCACAAGATGTGCGGGCCGACGGGGGCCGGCGTGCTGTACGGGCGCGAGGACCTGCTCGAGGCGATGCCCCCGTTCCACGGCGGCGGCGAGATGATCCGCGAGGTGTGGAGCGACCGGGCGACGTTCGCCGAGGTCCCCTACAAGTTCGAGGCCGGCACGCCGAACGTCGCGCAGGTCGTCGGCATGGGGGCCGCGATCGAGTACCTCGAGGACCTCGGGATGGACGCGGTGCGCGAGCACGAGATCGAGATGACCGAGTACGCGCTCGGACGGCTGCGCGAGACGGGGGCCACGATCTACGGGCCTCCCGACGCGCACGACCGCGGCGGCGTCGTCGCGTTCAACGTCCCGGAGGTGCACCCGCACGACATGGCGACGATCGTCGACCAGGAGGGCGTCTGCATCCGCGCGGGGCACCACTGCGCGCAGCCGCTGATGCGCTGCCTCGGCGTTCCCGCGACCGCCCGGGCCTCGTTCTACGTCTACAACACGCGCGACGACGTCGACCGGCTGATCGACGCGCTGGACAAGGCGAAGGGGTGGTTCGGCTGAGCCTGGAGGAGCTTTACAAAGAGGTCATCCTCGATCACTACCGCGCGCCCCGGAACAAGGGCCGCATCGACCCGCACGACGTCGCGCTCGAGCGCAACAACCCGCTGTGCGGCGACGAGATCGAGCTGTTCCTGAAGTTCGACGGCGACACCGTCACCGGCGTCGCGTTCGAGGGCAAGGGCTGTTCGATCAGCCAGGCCAGCACGTCGATGATGACCGAGAAGGTCAAGGGCCTCGCGGCGAAGGACGCGGCCCAGCTGGCCGAGTCGATCAAGCGCATGATGGCGGGCGAAGAGGACGGCGACGCGGACGCGCTCGGCGACCTGGTCTCGCTGAAGGGCGTCGTGAAGTACCCGGTGCGCATCAAGTGCGCGCTGCTCGGCTGGAACACGCTGCTCGAGGGCCTGGCGGAAGGCGGCAAGGCCGAGGCCTAGCCCGCGCTTGCTCGATCAGCTAAGGTGCTCGACCGTCCGGGCGGCGCGGCAGGAGCTGGCGAGTGCTCAAGAAGATCGAGATCGGGATGACCGTCGTGTCGATCATGCTGGGCACGTACGAGATCCTCGGCCGCACCGGCGTCGTCTCCGGTCGCACCCCCATCGAAGCCGTGCAGGACGCGGTCGCCGGGGAATCGGGGGCCGCCCCGACGGACAACGGGACCGAGCGGTCCGCTCCCCAGGCACAGGACCTCGTCCTGCGCGTCCCCAGCTGTCAGGTCACGGCGGACACGGTCACCCTCGAAGTCGTCGCCGCCAGCGCGGCGCCCACGAGGACGCTCGAAGGCGTCCAGGTCTCCGCGGCCTCCGGCGCGCTCACCGAGACGACGACCGTGACCTTCGAGGACACGACGACCAGCTCGACGTCGTCGGTGTCGCTGAACACCGGGCCCGGCTCGCACACGATCACGCTCGTCGTCGACGCGGACGACCGTTACGCCGAGACCGACGAGAGCAACAACGTCGTGGTCGCGACGGCCGAGGTCCCGGCGGACCCGGCCGTGACCGGATCCTGCGCGCCCGTGTAAGCGACCTAACAGCGCGCTCCACTCGCCGGTGGTTGAAATGGCGTCGTGGATCGCGACGACAGGGAACGGCGTGCGGCCGGCTCGATCGGTGAGCTCGACGAACGTCTGCGCGGCTGGGCCGGGGAGACCGTAGAGGGGCTCACCCCCGGGTTCGACGCGCCGGCGGCGGAGCTCTCCGACGCCGTCAGCCTCTACCTCCTCGACGTCGTGCCGAAGCCGCCGGCGCGCGGCGACAGGCGCCCACCCCTCCAGGCCGAGGTGCGCTACCTCGTGACGGCGTGGGCCGGCGATCCCGCGACGGCGCACGCCGCGCTCGGCGACCTGTTCTTCGGCGCCCTCCAGCACCCGGACCTCGAGGTCGAGCCCCTACCGGTGCCGGTCCCGACGTGGTCCGCGTTCGGCGTGCCCCCGCGTCCGTCGTTCGTGATCAAAGCCGTCGTG
>DASQDO010000152.1:0-8308 GCA_035634135.1 Actinomycetota bacterium | reverse complement strand
CGGCTCCCCGGACGCAAGCCGAGGCTCCGCAAGTGGTGCGCGAGGCGGTTGGCCCGCTCGTTCAGCTCGCCGTAGCTGAAGTCGCCGCCCTCGAAGCGGACCGCGACGGCATCCGGGCGAGAGCGCGCGTGCTCCTCGAAGAACTCGTGCATCAGCTTGTCCGCGTCGTGCTCGGCCCCCGTGTCGTTGAACCGGTGGACGACGACGTCCCGCTCCTCCGGGGTCAGGATCGGAAGCTCCGACAGCCTCGTCTCGGGGTCCGCCACCGCCGCACGAAGCAGCGTCTCCAAGTGGGCGAGCATCTCCTCCATCGTCGTGCGCTCGAAGAGAGCCGTCGCGTAGTTGAGCGATCCGCCGAGCCCCTCCTCGGTCTCTCCCATGTCGAGCGTGAGGTCGAACTTCGCGCTGGTGTCGTCGAGCTCGGGAAGGTCGATCCCCAGCCCCGTCAGCTCGAACTCCGGCGCCGGTGTGTTCTGGTAGCCGAACGCGACCTGGAACAGCGGCGAGTGGCTGAGGTCGCGCGGCGGCTTCATCTCCTCGACGAGCTTCTCGAACGGGAGGTCCTGGTGCGCGTAGGCGCCGAGCGCGACGTCGCGCACGCGCTCCGTCAGCTCGCTGAACGTCGGGTCGCCCGAGAGGTCGGTGCGCATCACGAGCGTGTTCACGAAGAAGCCGATCAGGCCCTCGATCTCGGACCGGTTGCGGCCGGCGATCGGCGTGCCCACGACGACCTCGGCCGCACCGGTGTAGCGATGGAGCAAGGTCGTGAACGCGGCGAGCCCGAGCATGAACATCGTCACGCCGTTGCGCCGGGCGAGCTCCTTCACGTCGGCGGACAGGCCGGCCGGCAGCGCGAAGTTGATCGACGCGCCCTCGAACGTCTGGATCGGGGGCCGCGGGTAGTCGGTCGGGAGGTCGAGCGCCGCCGGCGCGCCTTCGAGATGACGCTTCCAATACGTCATCTGACGGTCGAGCTCCTCGCCCTGGAACCACTCGCGCTGCCAGATGGCGAAGTCGGCGTACTGCAGCGGGAGCGGCTCGAGCTTGGGCTCGCGGTCGTCCACGAAGGCCGTGTAGATCTCGCTCAGCTCCGACGCGAAGACCCCGAGGCTCCACCCGTCGGACACGATGTGATGCATGCAGATCACGAGCAGGTGGTCCTCGTCGCCGAGCTCGATCAGCGTCGTCCGCCACAAGGGGCCCGCAGCGAGGTCGAAGGGGCGGTCGGCCTCCTCCGCGACGACCTTCATCGCCGCCTCCTCGCGCTCGTCGTCGCCCAGGTAGGCGAGGTCGACGACGGACAGGGACACGCGGCCCTCGTCCGCTACCACCTGACGGGGCTCGCCGCGCACGGTCGTGAACGTCGTGCGCAGGGTCTCGTGACGCTCGACGATCGCGTTCAGCGCTCGTTCGAGGCGTGCGCCGTCGACGCGCCCGGTGAGCCGCAGCGCGACAGGGACGTTGTAGGTCGAGCTCGCGGGGTCGATCTGGTCGATGAACCACATCCGCTGCTGCGCGAACGAGAGGACCGGGAGGTCGCCGCGCTCGGCCGCGACCAGCGGCAGCGACTCGGTGCGCGAGGTCGTGTCGAGTGTCGCAGCGAGGCCGCCGACGGTCGGCCGCTCGAACAGCGCGCGCAGCGGAACCTCTGCCTCGAACCGGTTGCGGATGCGGGACATCAGCTGGGTCCCGAGCAGCGAATGCCCGCCGAGGTCGAAGAAGTTGTCGGTACGGCCCACTCGTTCGACTCCGAGGACGTCGGCCCAGATCTCCGCCAGGACCTTCTCGGTCTCTGTCCGCGGCTCCTCGTAGGCGTGGCCGACGTCGGGTCGCTCGGCCCCCGGCGCGGGCAGGGCGGCACGGTCGACCTTCCCGGCGGGCGTCAGCGGGAGCGCCTCCAGCGTCACGAACGACGACGGCACCATGTGCGCGGGCAGGAGGTCGGAGAGGTAATAGCGCAACTCCGACACGGGCGGCTCGGGCGCGGCGACGAAGTACGCGACGAGGCTGGTCGCGCCGGACTTGTCGACCACGGTCCCCACCGCGCACTCGGAGACCGCGGGATGCGTCCGCAGCGCGGCCTCGACCTCGGCAGGCTCCACCCGGTACCCGCGCACCTTCACCTGCTCGTCTCCGCGGCCGAGGAAGTCGATCGTCCCGTCGGGGCGGTGGCGGGCCCGGTCGCCCGAGCGGTACATGCGCGCTCCCGGCTCGGACGAGAAGGGGTCGGGCACGAAGGCCCGAGCGGTGAGCCCAGGGGCGTTCAGGTAGTGGCTCGCGACGCCACGGCCTCCGATGTAGACCTCTCCGGGGAGCCCGCGCGGCACGGGACGGAGGTGTTCGTCCAGCACGTAGACGCGCACGCCGTTGACGGGGGTGCCGATGTCGGGGATGCCGCCTCCGGGGGCGACGATGCCCGCGGTCGCGGCGACCGTGGCCTCCGTCGGCCCGTACAGGTTCACGACCGTAGCGGCGAAGGTCTCGTCGGGGGCCGCCGTGAGCCGCTCGCCGGCGGTCATCAGCGTCTCCAACCCACCGGGCGCCTCGGCCCGCAGCAGCACGTGCGCGGTCGCCGTGGGCACGAACCCGTTGGTGACTCGGTGACGTTCGAAGGCACGCACGAGCGCGGCCGGATCGCGGGCCGTCTCCCGGTCGATCAGCACCACCGGCATCCCCGCGGCGAGCGGAGGCCACAGCTCCCAGACCGACGCGTCGGCCGACAACGGGGCGAGCGACGTCGTGCGCCCGGGACCGAGGTACTGACCGCGGTCCCACTCCAGGAGGTTGGCGAGGTTAGCGTGGGTGACCCCGACGCCCTTCGGCGTCCCGGTCGAACCCGACGTGTAGATGACGTACGCGAGGTCTTCGCCGTTGACAGCCGCGTCGCGGCGCGGCCCCGGCGAAGGCAGGTCCTCGAGCGAGGAGATCACGGCCTTCGGCCGCGCGTCCTCGATCATGAGCGACAGCCGTTTCGGCGGATACGCGGGATCGAGCGGCAGATAGGCCGCGCCCGCCTTCAGGATCCCCAGCTGAGCCACGACCTGTTCGAGGGACCGCTCCATCAGGACGGCGACGACGTCGCCCGGGCCTGCATCCAGTGACGCGGCAACGGCCTCGGCGCGCCGGTCGAGCTCGCCGAACGTAAGCGACGCGTTGCCTGCGACGAGGGCGACGTCGTCCGGGTGGGACCGGGCAAGCTCGGCGAGACGTTCGTGGACGAGGGGGCCGGCCGGCGCAGCCGGGAGCGGCGGGTTGAGCTCCTCGACGAGGTCTCTCCCCTCCTCGTCCGAGATCAACGCGTGGCGGGACACGGGGACGGCCGGTTCGGCGGTGACCGCCGCGAGGACCGCTTCGAAGTGGGCGATCATCGAACGGATCGTGGTCTCCTCGAACAGCGCGGTGGAGTAGTTCAACTCGCCGAACAGCCCTTCGTCGCCTTCGAACAGGAACAGCGAGAGGTCGACCTTGGCACTCTCGTCCTTCACCCGGGTGAACCCCACCTCGAGCCCCGTCAGCTCGAAGTCAGCCGCGCGCACGTCCTGCAGCGCGAACGACACCTGGAACACCGGCGAGATGCTCAGGTCGCGCGCGGGCCGCAGCTCTTCCACCAACTTCTCGAAGGGGAGGTCCTGGTGGGCGTAAGCGCCGAGGGCGACCTCGCGGACGCGTTCGAGCAGCTCCGCGAAGGTGGGGTCGCCGGACAGGTCGGTGCGCAGCACGAGCGTGTTGACGAAGAAGCCGATGAGGCCCTCGATCTCGGAGCGGTTGCGTCCCGCGATGGGAGAGCCGACGACTATGTCGGTGGCGCCGGTGTAGCGGTGCAGCAACAGCTCGAAGGCGGCGAGCGTGACCATGAAGGTCGTGACCTCGTGGGCGCGCGCCAGCTTGGCGATCTCGTCGCTCAGCTCTTTCGGAAGGGTGAAGCCGACCGTGGCTCCCTCGAAGCTCTGGATCGGGGGTCGGGGTCTGTCGGTCGGAAGCTCCAGCACCGCCGGGGCCCCTTCGAGGCGTTCCTTCCAGTAGGAGAGCTGGCGGGTGAGCTCGTCGCCCGAGAACCAGCGGCGCTGCCACACCGCGAAGTCGGCGTAGGAGACCTCTAGTTCCGGGAGGTCGGGCTCGCGACCTTCGATCCTTGCGGAGTAGAGCTCGGAGAGCTCCGAGGCGAGGATGCCTAGGCTCCAGCCGTCCGACACGATTTGGTGCATGCAGGTCACGAAGACGTGGCGGTCTTCTTCGAGGCGGATCAGCGCGGTGCGCCACAGGGGGCCGGCGGACAGGTCGAAGGGCCGGAGCGCGATCTCGTTTGCCAGCGCGATCGCGCGCTCGTAGCGCTCGGCCTCCGGCACGTCGCCGAGGTCGGTCAGCGGAAGGTCGACGGGGGCCGGTGGCGCGACCGAGAGCCGCGGCTCCGGCCCGGCCGAGTGGAATGTCATCCGCAGCGAGTCGTGCCGCGCCGAGATCGTGTCGAGTGCGTGCTGCAGCGCGTCCACGTCCAGTGGTCCGGTCAGCTCGATCGCGCCGGGCACGTTGTAGACCGACCCGTTCGGCTGCCACTCGTCGAAGAACCACAGCCTCTGCTGCCCGAAGGAGAGCAGCCGTTCATCGTCCGGCCCGAGCGGGACGGGGCCGTCCGTGAGCGCGCCGGCGAGCCCGCGTTGCTTCAGCATGAGCTCGAGCAGCCTTTTGCGGTCCGCGCTCATCTGTTCGACGACCCGTCGAGACGACTCGAATGCCGGGGCAGCGCTTTCAGCTCGGGGATCCCGGGCGAGTCCGCCCGCGGCGCGGCGTCGACCCGCGGGGCAAGCCGCGCGATCGTCGGCTCCTCGAAGACCGCCCGCAGCTCCAGCTCGACATAGAACGCGTCCCTGATGCGCGACACGAGCTGGGTCGCGAGGAGAGAGTGTCCCCCGAGCTCGAAGAACCCGTCGTGCACGCCGACCGGCCGCTTCGACAGGAGCTCCTCCCAGATCGAGGCCAGCTTCGACTCGGTCTCGTTGCGCGGCGCGACGCGTTCTTCGCCGGCGGAGTGCCGGGACGGGTCCGGCGCGGGCAGCGCCCGCCGGTCGACTTTGCCGTTCGCGTTCAACGGGAGAGCATCGAGCTCCACGTACTCCGACGGCACCATGTAGAAGGGCACACGCTCGGACACGAACCTGCGCAGCTCCGCGACCTCCACGCCGTCGCCGGCGAAGTACGCGACGAGCCGCTTGTCGCCTCGGGCCTCGGCAACCGTGACGACCGACTCCTTGACGTGCGGGTGCTCGGCGAGAGCCGCCTCGACCTCGCCGAGCTCGACGCGGAACCCGCGGATCTTCACCTGGGAGTCCATCCGCGCGAGGAACTCGACGTCGCCCGACGGCAGGTAGCGGCCGAGGTCGCCGGTCTTGTAGAGGCGCGCCGAGGGATCGTCCGAGGCGAACGGGTCGGGCACGAACCGCTCCTTCGTCAGCTCCGGCCGGTCGAGGTACCCGGCTGCGAGCCCCGGCCCCCCGACGTGGACCTCTCCGGGGACGCCGACGGGCAGGGGGTTCATGGCGGAGTCGAGCACGTGGACCTTCGTGTTCGCGATCGGCCGCCCGATGGGGATCGACGTCGCGCCCTTCGGCACGCTCTCGATCGGGTACCAGGTCGAGAACGTCGTGCACTCGGTCGGGCCGTAGACGTTGCACAGCTTCGCCGGCGGCTCGGCGTCGAGGCAACGGCGGACCATCGACGGGTCGTGTGCCTCTCCCCCGACCAGCAGCGTGTCGAGCGACGAGAACAACGACGGGTCCTCGGCCACGAGCTGGTTGAACAGCGCGGTGGTTAGGAACGCGGTGTCGACCCCGTGCGCTCGGAGCGCCTCGCGGAGCCGGCCTGCGTCCAGCGCGACGTCCTTCTCGATCCCGGCCACGACGCCTCCGTTGAGCAACGGCCCCCAGATCTCGAACGTGGCCGCGTCGAACGACGCGTTGGCGAGCTGGGCGACGACGGAGTGGGGGCCGAGCTTGACGTAGTCGGTGTCGAGGACGAGCCGCGCGATCGCCCGGTGCGGGATGCAGATGCCCTTCGGCGTGCCGGTCGAGCCCGACGTGTAGATCGCGTAGGCGACGTCGGCAGCTTCTCCGGGCACCGCGGGGGCCGATGCGTCGTGAGCGGCGATCGCCGCGGCGTCGCCGTCGAGCGAGATCACCGTGGCGGCCGCGAGGCCGCCGGCCGGCGTGGTCCCGCCCGTGACGGCGACGCGGGCTTCCGAGTCCTCGAGCATGAACGCAGTGCGGCGTCGCGGGTTCTCGGGATCGATCGGCAGGTACGCAGCCCCGGCCTTGAGGATGGCGAGCAGCGAGATGACGAGGTCGATCCCCCGCTCCAGCACGACCGCGACGAGGTCACCGCGGCCGACGCCGTGCGCCGCGAGGTGGCGGGCGAGCCGGTTCGCTCTCACGTCCAGCTCCGTGTACGACAGCGTCTCGTCGCCGTACACGACCGCCGGCGCGTTCCCGCGCTCGTCGGCGACGCGCTCGAACACCTCGTGCACGCGCACGTCGTCGGGGAACGGGGTCGGCGGGGGGTTGAAGCCCGTGACGATCGTCGCCCGCTCGTCCGGGTCGAGCAGCTCGACGCGCGACAGCGGCGTCTCCGCATCGCGCGCGACGGCCTCCAGGACGTTGCCGAAGTGGCGCAGGAACGCCTCCATCGTCCGCCGGTCGAACAGGTCGGCGTTGTAGACGGCCTGCGCTACGAGCCCGGCTTCGGTCTCGGTGACGTCGAGCGTCACGTCGACGGCGACCTCGTTCGTGGGGGCGTCGAGCCGCGCTCTGTTCGTTCCGGCGAGAGCGAGGTCGCCCGGAGGTGTGTTCTGGAACACGAACATCACCTGCACCGCCGGGCTGTGCGCGAGGTCACGGTCGATGCCGAGCTCCTCGACGAGCTTCTCGAAGGGAAGGTCCTGGTGGGCGTAGGCACCGAGGGCGACCTCGCGGACTCGTTCGAGCAGCTCCGCGAAGGTGGGGTCGCCCGACAGGTCGGTCCGCAACACGAGGGTGTTGACGAAGAAGCCGATGAGGCCCTCGATCTCGGAGCGGTTGCGTCCCGCTATGGGAGAGCCGACGACTATGTCGGTGGCGCCGGTGTAGCGGTGCAGCAACAGCTCGAAGGCGGCGAGCGTGACCATGAAGGTCGTGACCTCGTGGGCGCGCGCCAGCTTGGCGATCTCGTCGCTGAGGTCTTTCGGAAGGGTGAAGCCGACCGTGGCTCCCTCGAAGCTCTGGATCGGGGGCCGGGGCCGGTCGGTCGGAAGCTCCAGCACGGCCGGAGCCCCTTCGAGGCGTTCCTTCCAGTAGGAGAGCTGCCGGGTGAGCTCGTCACCGGCGAACCAGCGGCGCTGCCACACCGCGAAGTCCGCGTAGGAGACCTCGAGCTCCGGGAGGTCGGGCTCGCGTGCTTCGACTCTTGCCGAGTAGAGCTCCGAGAGCTCCGAGGCGAGGATGCCGAGGCTCCAGCCGTCCGACACGATGTGGTGCATGCACGTCACGAAGACGTGGCGCTTCTCTTCGAGGCGGATGAGCGCGGTGCGCCACAGGGGGCCGGCGGAGAGGTCGAAGGGCCGCGCGGCTTGCGCTTGCACGAGGTCCGCTGCGGCAGCGGTGGGCTCGCGGGTCAGATCGAACGTCTCGAAGACGACGACGGGGTCCGGCGAGATCGCCTGGCGAGCCTCTCCTCCGTGCGCCGGGAACGTCGTGCGCAAGGCCTCGTGCCGCCGGGCGAGCGCCTTCAGCGCGTACTCCAGCGCGTCGACGTCCAGCGGTCCCTCGAGCTCCGCCCGCGCGGCGATCACGTAGTCGGCGCTCCCGGGTTTGAACTGGTCTATGAACCAGAGCCGCTGCTGCGCGAACGACAGCGGCACCGGCTCCACCAGCTCGATCGGCGTCAGGGGGAGCTCGTCGACGTCTCCGTCGGCCGAGCGTTCGATCACTGCGGCGAGCCCGGCGATCGTCGGCCATTCGAAGACCGTCCGCAGCGGCAGCGAGACGCCGAAGGCGTGACGGATGCGCGAGACGAGCTGCGTCGCGACCAGCGAGTGGCCGCCGAGGTCGAAGAAGCTTTCGTCGACGCCGGCCGCGTCGATGCCGAGGAGCTTCTGCCACATCGACGCGAGGACCTGCTCGGTGGGCGTGCGGGGGGCGGCGGCCGAACCGGGCCCGGCCTGCGGTGCGCGCGCGGCGAGAGCGGCACGGTCGACCTTGCCCCCCGGGGTCTTCGGGAGGACGTCGAGCCCTTCCACGAAGGCCGGGACGAGGTGCTCGGGAAGGCGTGCGCGCAACCACTC
>DASQDO010000151.1:0-2321 GCA_035634135.1 Actinomycetota bacterium | reverse complement strand
AACAGCCGCCGCCGCCATTCTGAGCCGTACTGTGCTCACGGCAATCCTCCCGTCCTCTCGATGCGATCTCGCGCATCCCCCAATGCTGATTACGACGGGACAGTGCCGCGGTCACGACCGCTGTGGGATCCATGCGCAGGGCCGACGGCGCCCCGGCCCCGGCCCCCGCACGTTCTGTGCCACATGGAGCACGAATGCCGTTCCGCATGTGGCACAGAACGCCAGGCGGACCCCGGCCCCCGCGTGCGCAATCAGGTGCGCAAGTCGCCATTGGTTGCGCACGCGGCGAGAGCGGCCCCCGGAACCTGTCACACCCCGGCTATAGGATCGGCCGATGACCACCCAACTCCACACCTTTACGTCCGAGTCGGTCACCGAGGGCCACCCCGACAAGATGGCCGACCAGATCTCGGACTCGATCCTCGACGAGATCCTCGCCTCGGACCCGTTCGGCCGCGTCGCCTGCGAGACCCTCGTCACCACCGGGCTCGTCGTCGTCGCCGGCGAGATCTCGACCTCGTGCTACGTCGACATCCCCTCGGTCGTCCGGCGCACCGTCACCGACATCGGCTACACGTCCAGCAAGATCGGCTTCGACGGCGAGACGTGCGGCGTCAGCGTCGCGATCCAGGAGCAGTCGAGCGACATCGACAAGGGCGTCAGCCAGAGCTACGAGGAACGCCACGGCGAGACCGAGGACGAGGCCCTCGACAGCCAGGGCGCCGGCGACCAGGGGATGATGTTCGGGTACGCCTGCAACGAGAACGACGACCTCATGCCGATGCCGATATGGCTCGCGCATCGCCTCGCCCAGCGGCTCTCCGAGGTACGCAAGGCCGGCGTGCTCCCTTACCTCCGGCCCGACGGCAAGGTCCAGGTCACGATCGGCTACGACGGCAACAAGCCGGTGAGGCTCGACACCGTCGTCTGCTCGACGCAGCACCAGCCGAACGTCGACGTCGAGACGCTGCTGAAGCCCGACCTCCTCCAGCACGTCGTCGAGCCGCTGATGCCGCCGGGCCTCGACGCGGACGGCATGAACTTCCTCGTCAACCCCACCGGCGTCTTCGAGATCGGCGGCCCCCGCGCCGACACCGGGCTCACCGGACGCAAGATCATCATCGACAGCTACGGGGGCATGGCGCGGCACGGCGGAGGAGCGTTCTCCGGCAAGGACCCGACGAAGGTCGACCGCTCGGCCGCGTACGCAGGCCGTTACGTCGCCAAGAACGTCGTCGCGGCCGGTCTCGCCGAGCGCTTCGAGATGCAGGTCGCGTACGCGATCGGCGTCGCCCGGCCGGTCTCGATCGCGATCGATACGTTCGGGACCGAGAACGTCGACCCGGCGAAGATCCTCGGCGGCATAAAAGAATGCTTCGACCTCCGCCCCGCGGCGATCATCCGGGACCTCGACCTGCGCCGTCCGATCTACCGCGCGACTTCGGCATACGGGCACTTCGGCCGGTCCGAGAAGGACTTCACGTGGGAGCGCACCGACCGGGCGGATGAGCTCCGTCGACTCTGCTCCTAGCCCCCCGGACAGAGTCTCGGTAGTACCGCTCGTCCCGGCCTGGCGGGTCGACCGCGCCTACACGTACTCCGTTCCCGAGAAGCTGCGCGGGAAGCTCTCGACCGGGTCGCTCGTCCGGGTGCCGTTCGGAGGCCGCAACGTCCGGGCGGTGGTCGTCGCGGACGAGGCTGCCGACACGGCCGACACGCTGCTCGACATCAAGCAGCTGATCGTCGAGGACCCCGTCGCGCCGCCTCCGCTCGACCGGCTGGTCGCATGGATCGCCGATCGCTACACGACGCCGCGGGCGATCTGTCTGTCGCGCACGATCCCGCCGCGGGTCCGGGTGAAGGTCCCGCCGGCCGAGCCCCTCGCCGGCGGCCCGGCCCCCACGGACGTGACACGCCTGCAGGGCGGGGCCGAGCTCGTCGGCGCGATCACCCGCGGAGAGGCGGGCACGTGGGTCGTTCGTCCGATCGCCTCGCAGGACCGCGGCGCGCTGATCGCCGAGCTCGTCGCGGCCGCGGCCCCCGGGGCGGCGCTCGTCGCCGTACCCGAGGTGCGATACGGCGCGCCGACCCTCGAGACCCTGACGAAGGAGTGGCCGGACGCGGCACGCGTCGACTCGTCCGAGGAGGACGCGGATCGCGCCCGGGGGTGGCTGCGGCTCGCGGCCGGTCACGGGCTCGGTCTCGGGGGTCGCGCCGTCGTCCTCGCGCCGGCGCCCCGGCTGCGGCTGATCGTCGTCGACGAGGAGCACCACGTCTCGTACAAGGAGGACCGCTCGCCCCGCTACGACGCGCGCCGGGTC
>DASQDO010000150.1:0-4633 GCA_035634135.1 Actinomycetota bacterium | reverse complement strand
CGGTCGAGCGACAGCTCGACGACTACGTCGCGAGCCGCAGCTTCGAGCAACAGGCCGCGCAGGGCGACGCCGGCGCGCTCAAGCGCCAGTTCGAGCAGGACCGGCTGACCGACCTCATCATGCGAGCGGTGCTCACGCCCGCCGCCGAGGAGCGGGGGATCGAGGTGACGACCGCAGACGTCGTCGACCGGATCGAAGAGTTCGTCGAAGCCGAGTTCGCGGGGAGCCAGGCCCAGCTCGACGAGGCGCTGAACGAGAACGGGCTCACCCAGGCGCAGTTCCACGAGATCATCCACGACCAGATCCTCGACGAGTCGTTGCGCGCCGACGTGGCGGGCGACGTCCGGCCCTCGGGCGAGGACGTGCGCGCGTTCTACGAGGAGAACCGCGCCGAGTTCGAGACCGCGCGCGCCCAGCACATCCTCGTCGACGACCGCGCTCTCGCCGAGCAGCTCGCGGCGCGGCTGCAGGCCGCGTCGGGCGAGGCGGCCGAGACGCTGTTCGAGAAGCTCGCGCGCGAGCACTCGACCGACCCGAGCTCGGCCCGCAACGGCGGTGACCTCGGGTTCCAACCCGCCGGGACGTTCGTCGGGCCGTTCGAGGAGGCGATGGCGGGCCTCGACGTCGGGGAGGTCTCGGATCCCGTGAGGACCGAGTTCGGGTGGCACGTCATCCGCGTGATCGACCGGCGGGTGACGCCGCTCGAAGAGGCCCGCGCGCAGATCGAGGACCAGCTCGCAGGCCCCGCGCAGGACGAGGCGTGGAACTCTTTCCTCGACGAGCTGTTCGAGGAGGCCGAGGTCGAGGTCAACCCGCGCTACGGCGTCTTCGACGAGGAGACCCGGCGGGTCGTCGACCCCGACGCCGACGACATCCCCGGCGGCGAGGCCCCGGAGCCGAGCGCCGAGCCGAGCGCGCCGCAGTTCCCGGCCCCCCCGCCACCGCCCGGCTAGCAGTGCCGGAGCGGCTCGTCGTCGTCCCGCTCGCGCCCGGCGAGGCCGGGTGGCTCACGCTCGAGGAGTGGGACCTGCTCGTCTCGTGCGATCGCGTCGTGTTCGAGCACCCCGACCACCCGCTGGTCGACCGCCTCCGAGCCCAGGGAGTCGCCGCGGGACCGTTCGACGACGAGCCGGACGCGGGTAGTGCCGGCTGGGCCCTGGTGGCCGACCCCGGCTCGCCCCGCGTCGTCGAGCTCGCCCATGCCGGCGCCGTCGTGACGTCCGGCCCGGCCTCCGCCCCCGACGAGCTCACCGCGGCCCGCGGCGCGCGGCTCGGCCGCCGTGCCGGCAGCTCGCTGGGAGCCCTTGCCCTCGTGATGTCGCGGCTGCGCGGTCCCGACGGCTGCCCCTGGGATGCCGAGCAGACGCACGAGTCGCTGCGCGTCCACCTGCTGGAGGAGGCGCACGAGGTCCTCGAGGCGATCGACGCCGGCACGACGGGGGCCGAGCTCGAAGAGGAGCTCGGCGACCTCCTGCTGCAGGTCTTCTTCCATGCCGAGCTGGCGTCCGAGGAGGCGCGCTTCGACGTGGCGACCGTGGCCGACCGCTTGGTGGCGAAGCTCGTCCACCGCCATCCCCACGTCTTCGGCGACGTCGTCGTGGCGGGCGCCGGCGAGGTCGTCTCGAACTGGGAGGCGATCAAGGCGGAGGAGAAGCGCGACGTCCGGGCCGACCCCTTCGACGGGATCCCCCCGACGCTCCCGGCCCTGCTGAAGACCTACAAGGTCCAGAAGAAGGCGGCCCGGCTCGGGTTCGAGGCGAACGCGGGCGCCGCCCGGGCCGGGATCGAGAAGGCGCTGGCCGAGGAGCCCTCCCCGGGCTCGATCGGCGAGCTCCTGTTCTGGACGGTGGCGCTCGCCCGCTCGGCCGGCGTCGACCCCGAGGGCGCCCTGGCGCGCGCCACCCTGAAGTTCCGCCAGTCCCTGTAGCTCCTGCGCTAAGTTGTTACGGCTGTGAAAGGAGTCAACCACTGTGAGTGAAATCGTGCTCTGTCGCGCCCGGGAAGTCCTCGACTCCCGGGGCAATCCCACCGTCGAGGTCGAGGTCGCCCTCGACTCGGGGGCGTCGGGCCGCGCGATGGTCCCGTCGGGGGCCTCGACCGGGGCCGGCGAGGCCCTCGAGCTGCGGGACGGCGGCGACCGCTACGGGGGCAAGGGCGTCCAGAAAGCGGTCGAGAACGTGAACGACCGGATCGGGCCGACGCTGCTCGGCAGCGACGCCCTCGACCAGCGCCTGATCGACACGATGATGCGGGACCTCGACGGGACCGACGACAAGTCGGGGCTCGGGGCGAACGCCATGCTGGGCGCGTCGCTGGCGGTCGCGCACGCGGCGGCGGACGAGCTCGGTGTCGCGTTGTTCCGCTACCTCGGGGGGCCGGACGCCCACCTGCTGCCGGTCCCGATGATGAACGTCCTCAACGGAGGGGCACACGCCGACAACTCCGTCGACCTGCAGGAGTTCATGCTGGCGCCGGTCGGCGCCGCGACGTTCGCGGAAGCCCTCGAATGGGGGAGCCGGACGTACCACGCGCTGAAGAAGCTCCTCGACTCGAAGGGCCTCTCGACGGGCGTCGGCGACGAGGGCGGCTTCGCGCCCGACCTCGGCGCGAACTCGGAAGCAGTCGAGCTACTGCTAGACGCGATCGAGCGCGCCGGCTTCACGCCGGGGACCGACATCGCGCTCGCGCTCGACCCCGCCACGTCGGAGATCCGCGACGGGGACACGTACTTCCTCGCCTCGGAGGACCGGAGGCTGTCGAGCGAGGAGATGGTGGGGTTCTGGGCCGACTGGGCCGATCGCTACCCGATCGTGTCGATCGAGGACGGGATGGCCGAGGACGACTGGGACGGCTGGGTCGCGCTCACCGAGCGCATCGGGGATCGCGTCCAGCTCGTCGGCGACGACCTCTTCGTGACGAACCCCGAGGTGCTGCAGCGCGGCATCGACGCGGGCGCGGCGAACGCGATCTTGATCAAGCCGAACCAGATCGGGACGCTCACCGAGACGCTCGAGTGCGTCCGCATCGCTCACCGCGCCGGCTACGAGACGATGATCTCCCACCGTTCCGGCGAGACCGAGGACGCGACGATCGCCGACGTCGCGGTGGGGACGAACGCCGGCCAGATCAAGACCGGGGCCCCCGCCCGGGGCGAGCGGACCGCGAAGTACAACCAGCTCCTGAGGATCGAGGACGCGCTCGGCGACGCCGCCCGCTACGCGGGACGAGGCGCGTTCCGGAGGTCGTCGGCGGGATGAGCAAGGCGCGGAGAGGGCCGAAGTTCGCCGGGCCGGGGCTCGTCGTGTTCCTGCTCGTGCTCGGCCTCCTCGCGTCGATGGCGATCGAGCCCACGCTCGAGCTCATGCAGCAGAACGACCGGATCGCCCGGATGAAGTCCGAGCTGAGGGCGATCGAGACGACGAACGAGAGGCTCGAGCGGAGGATCGCCCGCCTCGACGACCCGGACTTCCTGGAGCAGAAGGCCCGCGAGCAGATCGGCCTCGTCCGCCCCGACGAGACCACCTACCTGGTCGTGCCGCCGGGCCGTTCCCGCCCGCACAAGAAGAAGGAGCGGGAGCCCGCCCCGCCCCCGCCGCCCGAGCCGGGGTTCATAGACGGTTTGCTCGAATTTGTCGGCTTGTCCTGACGGGGTACGCTTACCGGGAGGGCAGTCGAGGTCGGTTCAATCGTCGAAGGCACGGTCCAGAAGGTCATGGACTACGGCGCGTTCGTAGAGCTCGATTCCGGCGAGAGCGGAATGGTCCACATCTCGCAGGTCGACAAGAACTACGTGCGCGACATCCGCGAGCACATCCGCGAGGGCGACAAGGTGACCGTCAAGGTCGTCGGCCAGAAAGAGGACGGCAAGATCGACCTCTCGATCAAGCAGGCCGAGCCCGGCTACGAGGAGCGCCCCGCGCGCAAGGGCGGCCGCGACCCCGAGTTCGAGCAGAAGCTGAAGAAGTTCATGCACCAGAGCCAGGAGCGCCTGGTCGACCTCAAGCGGCACAAGGAAGGCGGCAAGAAGTAGCGTCGCTGCGTCACTCGCCCGAGGACCGCGTGGTCGTCGAGGCTCAGCTCGAACGTCCCGTACGAGGATCGTGGTCGGTCGCCGCGCGCTGCCACCTCGGGGTCCCGACGGTGATCGAGAGCCATCCACTCATGGAGGACGGGTCGCCGTTCCCGACGACGTTCTGGCTGACGTGCCCGATCCTCGTGAAGCGAGCGAGCCGCCTCGAAGCGGCAGGCGTGATGACGGAGATGACCGAGAGGCTGGCCCGTGACGAGGCGTTGCAAGCGCGTCTCGCCGATGCCGTCGCGCGCTACCGGGCGCGACGAGACGAGCATCTGGTGATCAAGGAGTCGGGAGGCCCGCCGGGAGGGGGGCCGGACCGCGTGAAGTGCCTGCACGCGCACGTAGCGCACGAGCTCGCCGACCCGCCGAACCCGATAGGGGCGCTGACGCTCGCGTCTACCGAATGGCCCGACTGTGTCGAGCCCTGCGTGGTGGCAGTTCAGTCGTGAGAGTTGCGGCTATCGACGTCGGTACCAAGTCCACGCGGCTCCTCGTCGCGGAGGAGCTCGCCGACGGCTTCCGTGCGCTCGAGCGACGGCTCACGATCACGCGGCTCGG
>DASQDO010000149.1:0-3203 GCA_035634135.1 Actinomycetota bacterium | reverse complement strand
TTCCGCAAGACGACTCGAAGCTCGCGGCCATGGAGCGCGAGCTCTCGCGCCGCGACACCGCGGACGCGACCCGCGACGTCGCCCCGCTCACGCGGCCGGAGGGCGCGCACGAGGTCGACACGACCGGGCTCACCCTCCAAGAGGTCGTCGAACGCATCTGCTCGATCGTGGGGGAGCACCGTGGCTGAGGACACCCAGCGGGGCCTCCCCCTCGTCGCTGTGGTAGGCCGCCCCAACGTCGGCAAGTCGTCGCTCGTCAACCGCGTCCTCGGCCGCCGCGAGGCGATCGTCGAGGAGACCCCCGGTGTGACGCGCGACCGCAGGTCGTTCGTCGCGGAGTGGGGGGGCCGGCGCTTCGAGATCGTCGACACCGGTGGGCTCGAGCCGGGTGCCAAGGGCCTCGACGCGCGGGTGGCCGAGCAGGCGGAGGTCGCGATGGAGGCGGCCGACCTGATCGTCTTCGTCGTGGACGCGACCGCCGGCCCTCTCGAGGACGACATGATCGTGGCGGCGAAGCTCCGCAGCGGCGACAAGCCCGTCCTCGTGGTCGCGAACAAGGTCGACGACCCCCGCGACGAGCCCGCGGCCGCCGAGTTCTACCGGATGGGCCTCGGCGACCCCGCCCCGCTCTCGGCCCTGCACGGCCGCGGCTCCGGGGACTTCCTCGAAGAGCTCGTCAAGCGCCTGCCGGAGGTGGAGGAGACGGAGTCCGGCGAGTGGGGCTCGATAGCCATCGCGGGACGCCCGAACGTAGGCAAGTCGTCGATCCTCAACGCGCTGCTGCGCGAGGAACGGTCGATCGTCGACTCGGTTCCGGGCACGACGCGCGATCCCGTGGATTCCTTCGTCGAGCACGGGGGCCGGCTGCTGCGCATCGTCGACACCGCGGGAATGCGGAGGCGCGTCGCGATCGGCGAGTCGCTCGAGTACTACAGCTGGCTCCGCTCGCGCCAGGCGATAAAGCGAGCGGACGTCGTGCTCCTCGTCGTCGACATGGGTGAGGGCGTCACGTCGCTCGACCAGCGCATCGCGCAAGACGTCGTCGAGTCCGGCCGCGCCTGCGTCATCGCGCTCAACAAGTGGGACCTGATCCCCGGCGAGGAGACCGACCGCGCGCGCACGGAGCGCGACATCCAGGAACGTCTGCGGTGGCTCGAGTGGGCGAAGGTCGTGCGCACCTCCGCGCTGACCCGCCGCGGCGTCGACCGCATCCTGCCGGCCCTCGTCGACGCGCTGGAATCCCACCGGCGGAGATTGCCGACGGCACACGTGAACCGCATCGTCACGGAAGCGCAAGCGCGCCGGCCCCATCCCCGCGCGGGCCACCGCGCTGTCCGCGTCCTGTACGCGGTGCAGGCGAGCGCGGCCCCCCCGGAGATCGTCCTGTTCTCGACCGGGCAGCTGACGCCGGGCTACCTCAAGTACCTCGAGCACCGCATCCGCGACGCCGAGCCGTTCGAGGGGACGCCGGTGAAGCTGCGCACGCGCATCCGCAGGCGCAAAGGCGAGAGCGCGAGCTGACGACGCCCCGAAGCATCGCCTCGGCGATGCTCCAAGGACAAAAGCCCGCGCGAACCCCCTGGGTATGATGACCGCAGGAAGATCACGGGACGTGGCGCAGCTTGGTTAGCGCACTGGTCTGGGGGACCAGGGGTCGCCGGTTCAAATCCGGCCGTCCCGACTCATAGATGACACAGCCGACTCCACCATCCGCCGCGTCGACCGATCGCGGCCTGTGGACCGTCCCGAACGTCCTCTCGATCCTCCGCCTGCTCAGCGTCCCCGTCTTCGTGTGGCTCTTCGTCTCCGGTCACGAGAACAGCGCCGTCATCCTGTACGCGGCCGGCGCGTGGACCGACTTCTTCGACGGCGTGATCGCTCGGAAGTTCGACCAGGTCTCCGAGATCGGCAAGCTGCTCGACCCCCTGGCCGATCGCATCCTGATCATCGCTCTCGTCGTCGCGCTCGTAGCCAGGGACATTCTCCCGCTGTGGCTCGCGATCGCGATCGTGGGGCGCGACCTCCTGTTGCTCAGCGTGTTCCCGATCCTCGAGCGCCGCAAGGTCCCGCGCATCGCGGTGAACTTCACGGGGAAGACCGCGACCGCGAGTCTCCTCACCGGCCTGACGATGCTCGCGTGGTCGGAGACGACGTTCCCCGGTGCAAGCATCGCCGACGAGTTGGGTATCGCCCTCACCGTGTTCGGCGCCGTGCTCTACTGGGTCGCCGCGGCCATGTACGCACGGGCCGCACGTGAGGGGATCCGCGCACTGACGACGGAGGGGGGTTAGCAGTGCCCGAGCTCGACATGCAGGCGGTGATCATGGCCGGCGGCGAGGGGTCGCGCCTGCGCCCCCTGACGAGCAACATGCCGAAGCCCATGCTCCCGATCGTCAAGCGCCCGATGATGGAGCACATCCTCCTGCTGCTGCGCAAGCACGGGATCACGGACGTAGTCGCAACGGTCCAGTTCCTCTCGTCGGTCATCCGCAACTACTTCGGAGACGGCTCCGACCTCGGGATGTCGCTGTCCTACGCGACCGAGGACGTGCCGCTCGGTACCGCCGGGTCCGTCCTCGGCGCGCGCGACTTCCTCTCGGGCCCGTTCCTGGTCGTCTCCGGCGACGCGCTCACCGACATCGACCTGGAGGAGGTCGTCGACTTCCACCGGAGCCGCGGCGCCGCCGCGACGCTCGTCCTCAAGCGCATGAAGGACCCGCTCGAGTTCGGCATCGTGATGACCGACGACGACGGCAAGATCGAGCGCTTCCTCGAGAAGCCGACGTGGGGCCAGGTCTTCTCCGACACGATCAACACCGGCATATACGTGCTCGAGCCCGAGGTCCTCGACCTCATCCCGATCGACCAGCCGTACGACTTCTCGAGCGAGCTGTTCCCGATGATGCTCGACAAGGGACTGCCGCTGTTCGGGTTCGTCACCGACACGTACTGGACCGACGTCGGCAACACCGAGGCGTACGTGCAGGCGAACTACGACGCGCTGTCCGGGAAGGTCGCAGTGGACCTGGCGGGCTTCGAGCTCCAGCCCGGCGTATGGGTGGGCGACGACGTCGAGATCAATCCCACGGCCCGGGTCGAGGGTCCCTGCCTGATCGGCGACAACGTCCGGATCGACGCGGGGGCCAAGGTCGGCCCGCTCACCGTCATCGCCGACAACGCGATCGTCTGTGACGACGCCTCGA
>DASQDO010000148.1:0-2923 GCA_035634135.1 Actinomycetota bacterium | reverse complement strand
GTCGCCGGTCGTCATCGGCCCCCACAGCAGCGACAGCAGAGCGGCCGCCTCCGCGTCGTCGGTCCGTACCTCGACGACGGCGTCGAGCAGGCGGACGCGGATGCTCACCTGGGAAGCGAGCGCAGGGCGGCGACGAGCTGCTCGGGATCGTCCTCCGCGACGACCCGCGCGTCGCGGATCGTGGAAGTGAGCCGGTGGAGCTCGACCATCCCGACGTCGCCCACCCGCAGGATCCCGAACAGGAACGCGAGCAGCGCCCCCTTGTTCACGTTCTCGTGCTCGCGGCCGCGGGGGCCGGGCAGGTTCTTCGCGACGATGTACTCGGGCCGGAAGGGGGCCCAGCCCTCGCACTCGAACATGCCGTCGGGCGTCATCCGCACGTAGGTGTCGTCGGACAGCTCGAGCCCGGCGCGCGTCACCTGGATACGGAACGGCGCGCGGTTGTACACGTCGCGCGCGAACAGCCCGAGACGCCCGTCGATACGGCACGCGGTCATCAAGTAAGCGGGCCGCTCCTGCGCGTGCATGACCGCGTCGATCGTGCGGACCAGTCGCGAGCGGACCTTGTCCACGTCGCGGTCGGCGTAGAGCTGAGCGTTGCCGTGGTACATCGTCGGCAGGGCGCGCGTCTTCTTGCCCGGGTCGTCGACGACCAGGCTGAAGATGCCTTCGTAACGCGGGGCGTCCTCCGGCGGCTCGTCCCACGGGACCGGCAGGCCGGCGAGCAGCCCCGGCTGCGTGGACCGCGCCTCCAGCCAGTCCGTCCCGTCGTGGACCCATTGCGAATCGACCCAGACCAGGTCGTCCCCGAAGGGATCCGCTCAGGTCCTGACTGTCTCGGGGATCTTTCCGATCTCGATCACGGGGTGAGACTAAAGCGCACCGGCACCCGGGCAGTGGTCCGGCGTTTCGCCCGGAGCGCCTCTGTCCCCGAAGTACGTTCCCCGCCGCCACCCGGTCGACGCGTTGGCTTCCGCGTGGCGGATCTCGATGCAGTAGTTGTCCTCGACTGCGACCACGTCGAACGTCAACGCCCACGACGGGACGTCGAAGCCGTTGTCGGCGAGGGTCGCGGCGAGGTCGGGCACGGTCTCCAGACCCGAGTAGTCGCCGCCGTTGTCGGCGGCGTACGCCTCGATCGCGGTCGACGCGTTCTTGAGCGCGGACTGGACCTGGGCGGCGTAGCCCTTCTGGCGCTGGTTGACGAACACCGGGATCGCGATCGCGGCGAGGATTGCTATCACGATGATCACGACGAGGAGCTCGATGAGCGTGAAGCCGTCCTCCCGGGTGCGCATTGCTCTCTTATCGGCGCGTAGCGGCGGGAGCATGAGCCGGAATGACTAGTCCTTGCGCGAGAGCAAACCGGGACAATCCGCGCCGGGGGGCCACGCGAAGACGGGCCGCTCCGGCGCGCGATCTGACACCGGTGCTCTATGGAGCCGGACGCCGTCTACGTCGAAGTTCGTAGGTATGAGAGCGGCGAGGTGGGCGCGGTGGTTGCTGGCGGCGACGGTGGTGTTCCAGGTCTCCGCTTCCGCCGGCGCGAGGCTCAGCCCCGTCGAGACCTTCTCGGCCGTGCCGCTCCCGCCGCGCGCCTCGTCCGGCCGCTAGAGCCCGCTCACCGGCGGCGTGCAGTTGCCGCCTCCTGCGTTGGTGTCGCACACGTGGATCCCGCCGGTCGCGCTCTTCACGAAGTTCGTGTTGGTCGTCGGCGTGAAGGTCCACGCGCCGCTCTGCGAGTAGTTGCCCGACCCCACGCTTCGCCCGCCGACGGTGATCGTGAGCGTCCTGCCGTCGGCGCTCCACGACCACGTCGCCGCGAAGCGCATGTTGCGGTCTATCGCGCCGCCGGTCAGGAAGCCGAGCCTCGGCACCTCGGTGGCCGAGCAGTTGCCGGTCCCCGTGCTCCCGAGCGTTATCCGGTTGGCCTGCCAGCAGATCGTGTTACCCGTCTGGGGGCCGGTGGCGGGGTCGACCGCCTGGTTGAAGGTCACGGTGATCGTGTCGCCGTCGTCGATCCTCGGGTTGCCGGTGTTCGAGAACGACACCACGCTCGCGACGAACCCCATCCGGGCCCCCGCGACCGGGTTGTTCTCGACGCTCGTCCACGAGTGATAGCTCGTCCGGACCGTGTAGCAACGCCACGTCCCCGGGGGCGTAGAGACCCCGTGGGTGTAGGAGGTCCCGCTCACCGCCGTCACGGCCGAGTAGGACGCGCCCGCGCAGTCGTTCACGAGCGGGTCCGGCGCCGGTGCGGACAGGACCGTGTAGCCGTTGCCGTTCTGGCCCGCGGCCCACGCGACGTCCACCGCGTTGCCGGCCGGCGTCGCCGTCAGGTTGCCGGGCGCGTAGAGCGACGTGAGCGCGAAGGTGTTGCCGCCGTTGCGGACGGTCCCGGTGAACGCAGCGAACGTGCCGCGCGCGACGCCGGCGATCGCGATCGCTGCAACCGCCCCCGCGACGAGCGCGCCCTTCGTCGGCCTTCGCATGCTCAGCCCCGCGCGGGGAGCGGCTCCTTGCGTGGGCGCCAGATCGTCCACAGAGCGAGGCCCCCCAGCCACAGCGCCGCCAAGGACAGGGCCACCAGCCGGCCCACCGGGGTCAAAAGCCCCCCGACGACGTAGCCGAGGTACGGCACGTGGAACTCGTAACGAAGACCGCGGCCCTCGGCCGGGATCCGCCAGTCGTCGACGACGCCGTTCGCGTCGCCGCGCGTCACGAGGAACGAGCCCTGCTTCGTCTCCTCGACCCGCACGACCCGGTGGCTCACGAGCTTGTCGGGCTGACCCGGCGGGTGGAAAGTGACGACGTCGCCACGCGCCAGCTCCGACGCGTCGACCTCGTGGTCGAAGATCATCGACCCGACCGGGATCGTCGGCTCCATGCTGCCGGACAGGACCGTGAACGTCCGGTACGGCAG
>DASQDO010000147.1:0-2358 GCA_035634135.1 Actinomycetota bacterium | reverse complement strand
GCTACGTCTTCGTAGCTCACAGCTCGAACCCCGTCAGCGCCGGTGCGGCGGTATCGGCCCGGGTATCTATCGCAGCCGCCATCGCGGTGACCGTCGGATGCTCGAAGAGCTCGGCCACCGAGAGCGCTCCCGGGTAGAGCTCGTCGAGCCGCTCGAAGAGCTCGACGACCTTCAGCGAGTTCCCGCCGATCTCGAAGAACTTGTCGCGCACGCCGACCCGGCCCACGCCGAGGACCTCGCCCCACACGCGCGCGGTCTCCTTCTCGGTAGCGGTGGCCGGAGGCACGTACGCGGCGCGGTCGTCGGTCTCGATCAGCCGGGGGTCGGGCAGCGCTTTGCGGTCGAGCTTCCCCGCGGGCGAGCGCGGCATCTCGTCCAGGCGCAGGAACGCGGCCGGGATCATGTACGAAGGGAGCCGCTCGGCGAGGAAGTCGCGCAGGCCCTGCGCCGCGGCCCCCGACGGCGACGTGAAGTAGCACACGAGCCGCGTCGCCCCTGCGGGATCACGGTCGGTTACGACTGCGACGTCGCCTACCTCGGGATGCAGCGCGAGCGCGGACTCGATCTCGCCGGGCTCGATCCGGAAGCCGCGCACCTTCGCCTGGTCGTCGACGCGGCCGAGGAAGTCGATCTGGCCGTCCCGCCGGCGGCGCACGACGTCGCCGGTCTTGTACATGCGGGTGCCGGGGGGGCCGAACGGGTTCGGCACGAACGCGGCGGCGGTGAGCCCCGGCCGCCCGAGGTAGCCGCGCGCCACGCCGGGGCTGCCGACGTACATCTCGCCCTTGACCCCTACCGGCGTCTCGTTCAGCGCGGGGTCGAGCACGTACGACTCGGTGTTCGCCAGCCCGTATCCGATCGGCGGTTTTCCGTCCTCGACGACGTGGCAGGTGTGGGTGCAGACGGTGACCTCGGTCGGCCCGTACGCGTTGACGAACCGGCGGCCCGAAGCCCAGCGAGCGACCAGGTCGGCCGAGCACGCCTCGCCGCACACGATCAGCGTGCGCAGGTGCGGAAGGCCGGCGGGGCGCATGACGCCGAGAGCGGAAGGTGTCGTCAGAAGGTGCGTGATCCGGTCGCGCTCTAGGAGGTCGACGAGACCGGGGCCGGGCAGGAGGTCGCCGCGGCCGCGCAGCACGAGCGTCCCTCCGACGAGCAACGTCGGGAAGATCTCGGAGAAGGACGCGTCGAAGCCGATCGACATGAACTGCAGGAAGCGCGCGTCCGACGTCACCTCGTAGCGCTCGGTCATCGACTGAACCATGCCGACGACGCCGGACTGCTCGATCATCACGCCCTTGGGCACTCCGGTGGAGCCGGACGTGTAGATGACGTAGGCGAGGCCGTGTGCATCGATCGCGGGAGCGGCGTGGTCGCCCGGCGACGCCAGCAGCTCGTCCGCGTCGACCGTCCACACCGGGGCGCCGGTCGTGTCGCCCAGCCGTGCGCTCTCCGCCCGCCCCGCCAGCACCACGGCCGGACGGAGGTCGTCGAGGATCAGCCGCAGCCGTTCGACGGGCCCGTCGGGGTCGAGCGGCACGAATGCCGCCCCCGAGCGCAGCACGCCACACAGCGCTGCGATCAGCTCGACGCCCTTGTCGAAGTAGACGCCGACGCGGTCCTCCCGGCCGAGCCCGGCGTCGCGCAGCTTCGCCGCCAGCGCCTTCGCCATGTGGTCGAGCTCCGCGTAGGTCACCCGACGGCCCGGCGCGTCGACGGCGACGGAGTCCGGGACCGCGCGTGCCGTCCGTTCGAGGCGTTCGTGCAGCAGCGGCGACCCGGTCAGCTCCGGTCTCACGTCCACCCACCCGTGCGCCAGCCGCTCGACCTCCGTCGCGTCGAGTAGCGCGACGTCGTCGATCCGGGCGCCGGGCTCGCGCGCGACCGCGCTCACGAAACGTGCGAAGTGCGCGACGAGGCCCTCGATCGTCTCGGCGTCGAAGAGGTCGGTGTTGTAGAGGAACGACCCTGCGAGGCCCTCGCCGTCGGGCCGCAGCTCGACCGTCACGTCGTACGGCGCCATGTCCTCGGTCAGCGGGTAGGGCGTCACGTCGACGCCGCGCAGCGCCAAGCGATCCGCGGGCGTGCTCTGGAGCACGAGCATCACCTGCGCGAGCGGCAGGTGGCTGAGGTCGCGCTCGGGGTTCAGCTCCTCGACGAGCTTCTCGAACGGGAGGTCCTGGTGGGCGTAGGCACCGAGGGCGACCTCTCTGGTGCGTTCCAGCAGCTCGCTGAAGGTCGGGTCTCCCGACAGGTCGGTGCGCAGCACGAGGGTGTTGACGAAGAAGCCGATGAGGCCCTCGCTCTCGGAACGGTTGCGACCGGCTTGGGGAGAGCCCACGACGACGTCGGTGGCGC
>DASQDO010000146.1:0-3109 GCA_035634135.1 Actinomycetota bacterium | reverse complement strand
GGCCGCTGCCGAGAAAGGATGCGCGAGCCACACGAAGCTCGTACCGGGGAGGAGCGCGATGACGTCCTCGCTCGCCAGCTCGTGGAGCGCCGCCTCGACCTCGTCGAGAGAGGCACCCGTGCCGGCCGCGAGATCGGCGGGCATGGGCGGGCGTCCGGTCTCCACGAACGACCGGTAGAGCGCGACTCGAACCTCGTCAGTGTCCACGGCGCGATCAACGTTATCGTCGCCCGCATGAAACGAACGATGACCGGGGGCACGCATCGCGGCCCCCTCGGCCTCCGCCGCCAGCGACGGACGATCCGTTTCGTGCAGATCGTCCTCGTCGCGACGGCCGCCGCCCTGCTGCTGTTCGCGGGCTACGCGTGGGGCCGGTCGGCCGGCTACGACGCGGGCTCCCGTTCGGGCGAGATCGACGCGCCCCGCGAGCCCTCCGGCGCGCAGACGCTCGTGCTCGGGATCCTCGGCCTCGCCGCGCTCGGGGGCGCGGTGATCCTCCAGGGTGACGGGACCGTTCGGATCCCGACGCCGGCGCGGCTCGACGAGCTCGCGGGCCGGGCGGAGCGGCAGGCGATCGAGCGGGCCGAGAAGGCCGCCGAGACACCGCCGGCCGAATCGCCTCCTCCACCGCCACCGGCGCCTAGGGCGCCTGCCCCTCCCGCAGCTTCCTGAGCACCTCCGCGGACCTCCCGCCGAACTCGCCCGCCGAAGCCAGGAACGCGTCGACGTCGTCCGGTGTGTCTACGTCTAGGGCGAGTCGCGGAAGGCTGAGGATCGCGCAGCGGTAGCGCTCCTTCTCCGCGAGCGCGATGTGCCTCTGGAGGCTGCCGGGGCCGAAGGCCGGTTCGATGAGGCCGGGCGGCGAGAGGAAGAGCGCGTTCGTGCCGCCGTCCCCGCCCGAGGGCACCAGCACGATGTCCGACGTCGCGCCGGTGTCGACCAGGTCGACGAGGTCCCCCTTGTACGCGAGCGGCACGTCGCAGGGGATGACCGTCACGGACTCGGCCCCCGCGGCGACGACCTCTTCGATCCCCGCGGCGACCGCGGCGTTGAGCCCCCCGCCCGGATCGGTCACGGTCTTCAGCCCCGCCCCCGAGCCGCGGCCGAGGACCTCGGGGTCCTCGCTGACGACCCACCACTCGAGGAAGCCGGCCGACGCGCACAACGAGAGCGCGTCTTCGAGGAGTGCGGTAGCGACGGCTCGGCGCTGGTCGTCGTCGAAGAGCGGGGAGAGCCGGGACTTGGCGCGGCCGAGCGCCTTCACGGGAAGCAGCCCGGCATCCATGCGGTGACCCTACGGGAGGTTCCTGGGTAGGAAGCAGGCGTGAGATTCGCCACCTGCGCGAAGGCCGCGCCGGACGCCTCAGGCCGACGCCCCTGGACGACTAAGGCCGGCGCAGGACCTCGCAGCGCATCTGCAGGAACTCCCAGAACTGCCGGCAGCTCCCGTCGATCCTGAGGAGAGCCGACCGGACGCGCTCGAACTGGAAGATCGTGCGGCTCACCTGCATCAAGAAGACGCTGCCTCCGTACGCGGTGCCCCACTGCCCCTGCTCGTCGCGGAAGTCCCGGAAGTCGACGACGGCACGCCGACCTCGGAGCTCGGCGCGCCGGATCACGCCGGCGGTGTCGCGCGTGAAGGCCGAGGTGTATCCCGAGCGGCGCTCCGTCCGCGTCGTCCCCCGTACGAGCTCGTCCAGCGCGACCTGGAGGCGTTCGCCGGGTCCGCGCGCACCGCGGGCAGGTCGCGGCAGGGGCTGGTACGCGGTGCGGCGGTACCCGCCGGCGTCCTCTTGCAGCAGGTACACGTTCACCGCCGGCGCCCTGGGCGCGACCCGGTCCGGCGGAGCCGGGGAGGTCACGGCGACCACGAGCTCGATCAGGATCCCGAGGAAGGCCTTCATGCCCTTCAGACTGACGGATGTGCCCGCAGGTTCGCCGTACGATGCCGCGGACATGGCCGACGTCGAGCGCAAGCACTGGGCCCATCTCTATGCCGAGGTCGTCGCGACCGAGATCTGCTGCGGCTGCTCGGCCTGCATCGTGGCCTGCCCCCACCACGTCCTCGAGCTCTCCGACTGGGACCCCGTCCAGACCGACCTGAGCTCGCCGTTCGACGACTGCGTCCACGGCCAGGAAGGGTGCTCGCTGTGCGCGATGGCGTGCCTGCGGCTCGACCCGAAGATCGACGTGATCGAGACGGCCGTCCACGGCAAACGCCGTGACCAGGACCAGCCCGAGGGCACGTACCGGTGGAAGACGCTCGCGCGAGCGACCTACGCGCCGATCCTCGAGCGGGGACAGGACGGGGGAGCGGTCACCGCGCTGATCTCGTGGGGCCTCGACACCGGCGAGCTCGACGGGGCCGCGGTCTCCGCGCCGTCGGCCGACGTGCCCTGGCTCGACGAGCCCGCGATCGTGCAGAGCCCCGACGAGCTGCTCGACAAGGCGGGGTCCCGCTACACGTACTGCGCGACGCCGCTAGCGCTCAAGAAGGCCGCCGAGATGAAGCTGAAGAACATCGCGGTCGTCGGGGTGTCGTGCGAGTCGACGGCGGTACGCAACCTCGCTGCCGAGGGCATCAAACGGTGGACCCGGCGCGTCGGCCTGGTCATCGGGCTGATGTGCTGCGAGACGTTCGACTACGACGCGTTCATGGTCGGCAAGGTCAAGCACGACCTCGGCATCCCGCTCGAGGACGTCAAGAAGGTCAACGTCAAGGGCAAGGTCATCCTGACCCTGAACGACGGCCGCGACGTCGACATCCCGCTCAAGCACGCGCGTCCGTTCGCGAACGAGTGGTGCCACCACTGCCCCGACTTCGCCGCCGAGCATGCGGACCTGTCGTGCGGCGGCCTCGGCATGGAGGGCTGGACGATGATCCTCGTCCGGTCCGAGAGGGGAGAGGACTACCTACGCCGCGCGGTCGACGCGGGGGTTGTGGAGCTGCGCGACGCCGAGGAGGAACCGGGTGCGCTCGCGGTCATGGATCGACTGGCACGCAAGCAGAGGGCCCGGGTGGGGCCGGACGACCCCCACGCGTCGGCGGCGTTCGCGACCGTTCAGGCGCTCGAAGCAGCGAGGGCCGAGGCCTAGCTCCTACTGGCGG
>DASQDO010000145.1:0-5941 GCA_035634135.1 Actinomycetota bacterium | reverse complement strand
CCGCACGCGCACTCGACCACCCAGCGCGACAGCTACGGCGTCCACGACCGCCTCAGCTACCGGGCGATCGTCGTCCAGGACGGCCAGGGCGACCAGGCCGCGTTCGTGAAGTCCGACAGCTACCTCGCGCAGGACCACCTGTCGCGGCGGGTCGGTCAGATCCTCGAGTCCGAGGGCTCGTCGGTCTCCTACGAGGAGATCTTCCACATGGCGAGCCACAACCACTCGTCGCCCTACTACCAGAGCCCCTCGGCCGGCGTGTGGATCTTCCAGGACGCCTTCGACCTGAGGGCGTTCGAGTACCACGCACGCCAGATGGCGGCCGCGATCCTCGAGGCCGAGGACAACCTCGTCCCGGCTCGCATGGGCGCGACGACGATCACCCACCGGATCTTCAAGGGCATGATCGCCCGCAAGGACGTCGGCGACGACAACACCCCGGTCGGCTACCCCGACGACTTCGGCGACTTCGGCCTCGCGGTGGTCCGCTTCGACGACATGAGCAACCCGTCGGCGCCGAAGCCGCTCGCGACGCTGATCAACTGGGGCCAGCACCCCGAGGGCCTCGACGACCACGACCTCATCACCGGTGACTTCGTCGCTCCGCTCGAGCGCTTCGTCGAGAGGGCGACGGGCGCGCCGCTCGTCTTCGGTCAGGGAGACGTCGGCAGCGCCGAGGCCGGGCCCGGCCGACCCGACCTGGTCCCCGCCGGGGTTCCGAAGAAGTGGTCGCACGCCGGCCACGCCCAGGCCGAGCGCGGTGCTTTCTTCCTCTCCCAGGACGTGGTGAAGGGCTGGAACGAGATCGGTGCGGGCCGGGCCCTCGTCGCCTACAGCACGAGCTTCGACGTCGAGGCCGGCAACGCGTGGGTCCCCGGCCCCCTCAGCCACCCGTACCCGAGCTTCGGCAACTGCCGCATCGGCGCCGCCGCCGAGGGCCAGCCGCGTGCCCCGGGCGTACCGACCTGCAACGGGGCCGGCACCCACGACAAGGCCAGCATGATGTGGGAGAACCTGAGGGCCCACGGCATCCCGGTGCCCGAGCACGTGAGCGCACCTGCGTTCTCCGGCGTCGAGGAGAACCTCCGCCTGCACCTCCAGGCCTTCAAGCTCGGAGAGGTGATCTTCGCCTCGTGTGCCTGCGAGGCCCAGGTGGACCTGATCCTGAACTTCGAGACGAGGGCCGACGAGGCCCAGGGCAACATCTGGCACGGCTACGACTGGACCGAGCGCCTCGGCTGCACGCAGGGCGCGACCGGAGCGTGGACGTGCAAGAACCCCAGGAACCTCAACCAGACGATCACGTTCTCCGACGCTCGCTACCGCCGCATGAAGGCGCAGATCCACAACGACGCGAAGGGCTGGGACTCGCCGCAGAACGCCGCGACCGCCGAGTCAGAGTCGGCCGACCCGTCGAAGATCTTCGGCAACTTCACGCACGAGGAGCTCCCGTCGAGCCTCGGCTACAAGCTGCCGATCGGCGTCGGCCACGCGGGCGACTACAACGGCTACACGGTCAGCTACCGCGAGTACATGGCGTACGACCACTACCGCAAGGCCCTGACGGCGTACGGCCCCCACACCGCGGACTACATGGTGACGAGGCTCGTGAAGCTCGCGGGCGAGCTGAACGGGGGGCCCGAGCTCCCGCCCGAGCCGCACGACGTGACGGCCCAGGCCGACGAGGCCAGGCAGGTCGCGGCCTCGACGGCGCTCGGCGCCGCCTCGAGCCAGGCGTACGACGCGTGGCTGCGTGCGCTGCCGGACGACGCGGGGCCCGCCGAGGCGACCGGCCAGCCGGAGGACGTGACGAAGTTCGATGCCGCGTACTTCTCGTGGCGCGGCGGCTCGAACGCGGCCGACAATCCCGTCGTGCGAGTCGAGCGGCTCGTCGACGGCTCGTGGCAGCCGTTCGCCGACCAGAGCGGCGAGGTTCAGACGATGGTCGAGTTCCCCGACGGCATGGACGGGCTGCTGAACACCTACCAGGGCAACGAGGAGTGGATCTGGACCGCGGGCTTCGAGGCGTTCGACGCGTTCCCCGTCGAGATCGGCAGCACCCCGCCGGGCGAGTACCGCTTCGTCGTCGACGGGCACATCCGGCAGGGCGGCGAGTCGCTGCCGTACCACCTCGAGTCGGCGTCGTTCCAGGTGAAGCCGTGGGACGGTGTCGAGGTGACGGACCTGCGGGTCGACCCGGGGGCGGTCTCGTTCGCGGCCGCCGGCGACTACCCCGAGACCTACACCGGCTCGCCCTTCCCGTACGTGAGGGTCGAGAGGAAGAACGACGAGGTCGGCGTCCCGTTCTGCACGACCTGCAGCTTCCGGCCGTGGGCGTCGTCGGGCGCGATCGTCGAGGCCGCAGTCACGGTCGTGCGGTCGACCGGGGCGGTCGAGGTCGTTCCGGCCCAGCTGATCGACGGCCGGTGGGTCGCTCCGGTCGAGCTGGCCCCGGGTGACTCGGCCTACGTCGAGGCGGGTGCGGTCGTCGACGAGCACGGGGAACGCAACGCGGCCCGTTCGGCCACTGTCACGGGCTGAGGCAGGTCCCCGGCCCCCCGCCGCCTAATAAACCGGTACCACTTCAGACAACGGAGGTATCCAGATGCGCCGACCGCTCGTAGCAGGACTCGCAGCATGTCTTCTGTTGGGCGCGGCGGTCGCGCCTGCGACGGCCAAGAAGAAGAAGCCGCGCAAGCCTCCGGTGACCTTCGAGGCGACCGGCGCGCTCGCCCTCGGCCACCCCGGTGACGTCGCCGCCGGTGCAAACGTCACCCGCACCGCGTTCCTCGAGACGTGCGCGATCCCGCCCTCGCAGGGCACGGACGGCTACGTCATCGAGCTCCCGCCCGCGGTCACCGCGGTCCCGACGAACGTGACGATCACCGGCGTGTCCGCCGGCGACCTGCACGACCTCGACGTCCACTTCTTCGGTGACGGCTGCTCGTCGCTCGGGGGCCTCGCCACCGAGCAGGTCGGCGAGTTCGGCCTCATGCCGGCCGGGACGAAGTACGTGCTCGTCACCGCGTTCATGGGGGTGCAGACCGACTTCGTCTTCAAGGCCGAGGGGGTCTAGCCATGCGTCCTCGGATCGCCCTCCTGGCGGGGATGTCGCTCCTGGCCGGGCTCGTGAACGCCCCGGCCGGTGCCGGCCCGACGACCGGCGGCCTCGCCAGCGACAACGTCGAGCACGTCGCCCACGTGCCGATCGCGCAGAACGGCGTCGGGGGCCGGCTCATCGGCAAGCACTTCTACATGAACGACCAGAACAAGATCATGATCTTCGACGTCTCGACCCCCGAGGACCCGCAGCTGACGGGCTTCGTCACGATGCCGCAGGAGTGGCAGTTCAGCCGCGAGGACATCGACGGCAACGGCGACATCCTCGTGGTGCCGAACACCGCGAACGGCGTCGCCGACGGGTCTCCGCCGAGCGGTGGGGGAGCGACCGCCGCCGCGAACGCCGTGTACGTGATCGACGTCGAGGACAAGACGAACCCGCAGATCATCTCGAAGATCAACGGCCCGGCCCAGCACACCTACAGCTGCGTGCTCGACTGCAAGTGGGCGTGGGGGTCCGAGGGGGCGATCATCGACCTGCGCGACCCGGCGAACCCCGTGCTCATGGAGGAGAAGTGGGGCGACGGCATGCCGGCGCAGGGCGGGCACGACGTCGAGGAGATCGCGCCCGGGCTCCTCGTCACGGCGACGCAGCCGGTCATGTACCTCGACGCGCGCAAGGACCCGCTGCACCCGAAGCTGCTCGCCAAGGGAGGCAACGAGGACAACCGCTACATGCACGGAGCGCGCTGGCCGCAGCGGGGCCGTGACAAGTTCCTGCTGATGGCGGGCGAGACGACGTTCAACCTGCAGTGCGACGAGACGTCCGGCGCGTTCATGACGTGGGACGCGCGCAAGTGGCGCAAGACGAAGACGTTCACGATGATCGACGAGTACCGGGTCGAGAACGGGACCTGGGTCGACGGGAACCCGGCCGTCCAGCGCAACTGCACGTCGCACTGGCACGAAGAGCACCCGGACTTCCGCAACGGCGGCCTGGTGGCGGTGGCGTTCTACGACCACGGCACGAGGTTCCTCGAGGTGAGCAAGACCGGCAAGATCTCGGACGCGGGCTGGTTCATGCCCTACGGGGGCCAGACGAGCGCGGTGTACTGGATTACGGACGAGATCGTGTACTCGGTGGACTACAACCGGGGCCTGGACGTCCTGCGTTTCAACGCCGACTGACCGACCCTCACGCGGCCGTGAGAAGCCTTGAAATCGTCCCATGAAGCCGGCGAGCCCTTCGAGCCGTGCTGTTCTTGCTTGGTCGCGAGCTCCTGTCTGAGGCCGGCACCGGGTGCCTCAGTCGCTCGATTTTGACTTCCTACTTGTCTCGTGGACACCATCGTGTATAAATTCGTGACGCACGACGCCACAGAGGGTGAGAGAAGGCGAGGCAAGATGGTCGTCAACTTCATCAACTTCTACAACGTCTACCTACAAAACACCACGAACTGTCATCTCTATCTCATTAGATGCGGCGTCAACTTGCGTCCCGACGAGACGATCCGCATTCAATGCGACTGCGAAGGCATTACGGACGTGGCCGGCGGAGTCATGAGGCGGTACCACTGGACGACGGGAAGGGCGGTAAATGTACCTTCGCATGCCATCATCAGTGAGTGCAATGCAACGCACGTGAGGATGGACATCCACACGCCGCCACAGCCCGAAGAAAGGGTATACGCCCGATTCGTCGGAAACCTCGAGCTCGTCACACCCGACGACTGAGCGACGGGACCTGGCCCAGTACCGTGGCGGGCGGGTAGTCGGCGGATGCCGAGCTAGTGAGGCACCGGCTGGGGTCGTCGCTGCCCCGTGTGCTCGTCATCGCCCCGTTCTCCGGAGCAACCGGCCTAGGAAGGATCGCACGCGGGATTGCACGTTCGCTGGACGACGCGGACGTCCACGTCCTGTCCTTGGACGCTGGAGACGTCGATCCGGCGTCGTTGCCGCCGCGGCCTCTTACTATCCACCCGAACACGACGCCCGCTGATCCCTTCGCGCGCGATGACGCCGCCAGCCTGACGCGCGAGCTGAACCCGGACGTCGTCCTGATCGCCCACGCGGTGTGGCCGCTCGGCCGACTTGCTCGCGCGGCGCGGTCCGAGCAACCCGACGTCCCGGTCGTCGGGTATCTCCCGTTGGACGGCAGGATCAATGAGCCCGCCGCCTTTTCGCATCTCGGCGACCTTCACACGCTCGTCGCCTGCACACGTTTCGGCGCAACGGAGCTCGAGCGTGCATGTGTGCGGGCCCACGTCCCCGTTATCCCGCACGCCATCGACGACCGGTTCAAGCCTTTGGTGCCTCCCCCGGGTCCCATGGATAGCCGCTCGGCGGCGAGAGCCGAGCTGTGGAAGGGCAGGTCCGACCTAGCGAATGCGTTCATCTTCCTGAACGCGAACAAGAACGACGGTCGTAAACGGATAGACATAACCCTTCAGGCATTCGCGGAGCTCCTCCGCCGTACTGGTGCCGAGGACGCCTGGCTCAGTCTGCACATGGGAACCGGCGACAGCGGAACGGAGCTCGTCGACTTGATTTACCGCCTCGGGATCTCCGAGCGAGTCCTGCTTCGCGGGGTACGCCACCCGTCCGATACCGACGGTCGGCTCAACCTTCACTACAACGCCTGTGAGGTCGGGGTGAATACGTCCATGGGCGAAGGCTGGGGTCTTGTCGCGTTCGAGCACGCGGCCACGGGGGCCGCGCAAGTGATTTCTCGGAACCCCGTCGCCGAGGAGCTCTGGGACGGAGGCGCCCGCCTCGTCCCTACTCGCCCGACGCCTCCGGTAGAGGCTCTCGAGTTGATGGAGGCCGATCCGTTCGACGTCGCCGCGGAGATGATCGCCTTGTACTCCGACCAAGGCCTCTT
>DASQDO010000144.1:0-1758 GCA_035634135.1 Actinomycetota bacterium | reverse complement strand
GGCACGGGCGACGTTCCTCGGCGCGCTCTCGGACCTGACCCGCGGCGACCCCGTGCTCGTCGTCGACATCGGCGGGGGATCGACCGAGCTGATCGTGGGCCGCGACGAGCCCGAGCGGCTCGTCTCGCTCGACGTCGGATGCGTGCGGATGCTCGAGAAGCACCTCGAGTCCGACCCTCCGGCCCCCGGGGAGCTCGAGGCATTGCGGGCCGAGGTCTCGGGCGCGCTGGACGAGGTGAAGGGCGACCTCGCGGTCCCGGCCGGGGCCCGCATGATCGGCGTCGCGGGAACCGTGACGCAGCTGGCTTCGCTGAAGTCCGGGGCGCTCGTGTACGACCCGGACGTCACGCACCATTCGGTCCTCTCGCACGGAGACGGGAGGCGCCTCGCCCGCAGGCTCGAGACGCTCACCTACGAGCAGCGGAGGAGGGTCAGGGGCCTGGAGCCGGGGCGCGCGGACGTGATCGTGGCGGGGGCCGAGATCCTGCTGTGCGCCATGGAGACCTTCGACGCAGCCGAGGTCCTTGTCTCGGAAAAGGACATCCTGGACGGACTCGTCATTCAGCTGTTGGCAAGCTGACATACGAATCCACCGCACATACCTCGACACGGGCGCCGCCTTCTAGTACGTCTAGCGGGATTGCCTCGCTTCGCGGGCTCGAGGACCCCTAGAGGAAAGGTGGCGGGATTGATCCCGAAGAGATTCGTAGCAGCGCTGTCGGTCGTTGCGCTCGGTGCAGGGATGCTGAGCATCGGCCCGACTGCGTCGGCAAGTCACGCGACCGTCTCGATCCAGGTGGGGGCCCAACTCGGGGGTGCCAACCTGCCCGCCGAGTCCATGCGGTTCTTCGGGCCCGAGACGATCACGGTCCACCAGGGCGACAGGATCACGTTCGACTTCCGCGGCTTCCACACGGCGACGCTCCTCCCCGCCGGCGCCGGTGCGGACGACTGGCTCGCCGACAACGCGACCCCGACGGGGCAGTATGGGTTCGCGAAGTCGGACCCCGACGACGGGGCGAACGAGTTCAAGGACAACTTCCCCGCGATCGTCTCGCCGACGGATGCGACGTGCGGCGCGGGTGGACAAAGCCCGTGCAGCTACACGGGTGACGACGTCCTGAATTCCGGTGCGCCGATCGAGGCGGGTCAGACGTTCACCGTGACGGTGAGCTCCGAGCCCGGGAGCACCTTCTGGGTCGTCTGTCTCATCCACCACCACATGCGCAAGCGGATCCGAGTGGTGGCCGACCCCGCGTCGGCGACGCCTCAGAGCGCCATCGACGAGGTACGTCGCGAGCAGGCGGCGCGCGACCTCGACTGGGCGAAGGCTACGCACACGAAGTTCAGCACCCGGCAGACGTCTCATGAGAACGCCGCGGGGCGGCGGGTGTGGGACGCGTGGGCGGGCGTCGACAGCCGTTTCGTGTCGCTGTACGCGTTCTATCCGAAGCGCCTGAAGGTCGACAAGGGCGACATCGTCAGATGGAGGTTCGACCAGCTCGTCCACGAGGACCACACGGTGTCGATGCCCGACCCCGGGATCTTCCGCCATCTCCGGTTCGACGAGGAGATGTGCGATCCGGACGGCGACCAGGGGACCCAGCCGGACACGGTGCCGGAGAGGGATCAGCAGAACGGGGAGGCCATCTGTCCCGAGGGCAGCACGCTCGAGGTCGACGTGTCCCCTCAATTCTGGGGCGGGACCGGCAACGGTGTCCTGTCGGGTATGAACGACGCCGAGCACTCGGGGATCCG